>JAKEEL010000056.1 GCA_022616595.1 Methylococcaceae bacterium | reverse complement strand
TGGAGGGGCTTCATGAGCGAAAAGCCTTTGCGCGTGTTGACGTATAATATCCACAAAGGTTTCAGCTACGGAAATCGACGATTCGTCCTGCATCAGATCCGCCAGTCGTTGCTCACGACCGAAGCCGATCTGCTGTTTCTGCAGGAGATGCAGGGCAAGCATGCGCTTCGTGAAAAGGAGGTGGCGGGCTGGCCCGATTGCTCACAGTTCGAGTTTATCGCCGAAGGCGTTTGGCCGCATTATGCTTATGGAAAGAATGCGATTTATAACGCCGGCCACCACGGTAATGCGATTCTGAGCAAGTACCCCTTCGAAAACTGGGCAAACATCAATGTTTCACCGTATTCCTGGGCCAGCCGCAGCCTTCTGCATGGCGTAATCCGGTTTCCGGACAGGCAGCGGATCTTACACGTCATCTGCATCCATTTCGGTCTGGTCGGGGTCGAGCGTCACCGCCAGATCAGGGTCTTGTGCGAACGGATCGAGAATTACGTACCCCATGGTGAGCCGCTGATCATAGCCGGCGACTTCAATGACTGGACCGGACGGGCCCAGAAGCGGTTTCACGATCACCTGGAACTCCAGGAGGTATTCGTGGCCTTGCAGGGCCGCCACGCGAGAACCTTCCCCGCTTGGTTGCCGCTATTATCCATGGACAGGATTTACTATCGGGGATTGACACCGGTATCCTGTAACCGGCTGACCCAGACGCCCTGGCATAGACTGTCGGATCATGCGCCCCTTTTAGCGATCTTTCGCCTATGAACAGTTATTCCAATCGCAAACATCCGTTCATGACATTCGCGAATCTGCTCACCTGCTTTCGCTTCGTGAGCGCGCCGATTCTGTTATGGCTGGCATGTCACGGTTACGGGATCGCTTTCCTGTTGTTGCTGGCGGTTTCCTTCCTGACCGACGTCTTGGATGGAATCGTTGCCCGGTGGACCGGAGAGGTCTCCCAATTCGGAGCCAAGCTGGACAGCTGGGCGGATATGGTCAACTACTGTACCATCGCACTCGGCTCCTGGTGGTTGTGGCCCGAAGTGGTCATGCGGGAGGCGTTTTTCGTGACTCTGATCGTCCTGAGCTATTTGCTGCCCCCGCTGGTCGGAATCATCAAATTCGGCAAATTCACGAGTTACCATACCTGGAGTGTCAAACTCGCGGCCGCCTCGGTCGGATTATCGCTGTACGTTTTATTTCTGGCCGGACCGAGTTGGCCGTTCCGGCTCGCGGCAATCGTATGCGTAGTCGCGGCCACCGAAGAGATTTCGATCACCCTGACCGCATCCGAACTTTTCTCCAACGTGAGTTCCTTTTGGGATGTCAAACAACGCCTTGCCCGAATGCGGAATACGGCTTCCTCGAAAAGCGATGCGAACTCTTAGGGAAAACCTTTTACCTGCGCAGGGCCGGGTACGCCTGAATCTTTACACCCGCGAGACCTTAGATGCAGCGTGGATCACTCGTGCCAGATAACCAGAACCAGAAAACCGCACCGGCGGCGCTGGATCCGTCATTTCTGTATCGGCACTGCGATCCCGGACTGTTCCTGTTCGCGAATACTTCCGAGCTGGAAGATCAAGAACTTAGTGTCGGGCAATCACGCGCGATCGCGGCCCTGGATTTCGGTGTAAAAATACCGGATCGGGGCTACAACCTATACGTGCTCGGCCGCTCGGGGAGCCATCGACATCTCATCGTGGAAGAATTCCTCAAGTCCCGGGCCAGCACGAAAGGAACTCCTTGCGATTGGTGCTATCTGAACAATTTCGACGACGAACGCAAACCGATCGTCGTGTCCCTTCCGGCCGGCAAGGGTCTGGAACTTCGCGATGAGCTGGCCCGGCTGATCGACGAATTGTGCGAGGCAATTCCGGCCGCCTTCTCCAGCGACCAGTATCGAAGCAGCCTCGACGAACTCAATCAGGAATACGAGGAGCGGTACAGATCCGCGATCGAGGCAATCCAGGACGAAGCCAAAAAACACGACACGAGCCTGGTACCGACGCCGCATGGATTCGCGATCGCGCCGATGAACCACGGAGAACTGCTGTCGGACGAGCAATTCGAGAAGCTCGATGCGAATGAAAAGCAGCGCAGAACGCAAGCGATGGCGGAAATTTCCGCAAAACTGCGCCAGCATCTCGAGGGGCTGCCCAAGTGGCATAAAGAACATCGCGACCGGATCAAGCAACTCGATCGCGAATTCAGCGACCGGGCCACGGGACTTCTGATCGACCAACTGATCGAGCGCTTTCGGGATTTCCCGCAACTCGAAGAATATCTGAGCAAGCTCCGTGAAAACATTCTCGAAAATGCCAGGGATTTTCATCCGGCTGCGGAGCAGGCCCCGCAACTTCCCGAAATCCCTCCCAAGGACTCATTGGTTCGTTATCGGGTCAACCTGCTCGTCGATCATTCCCGCGATCGAAACGTACCGATCGTCTACGAGAGCAACCCGAGCATTCAGAACCTGCTCGGCCGGGTCGATCATGTGGCTCAGTTCGGGATGCTGGTCACCAACTTTACGATGATCCGCCCCGGCGCGTTACACAAAGCCAACGGCGGCTTCCTGATTCTGGACGCCGACCGCGTGCTCATGGAACCCCTGGCCTGGAGCGCGCTCAAGAGAACTTTGTCGGCCGGGACGGTCCGAATCGAATCATTGGGCGAACTGCTGAGCCTGGTCAGTACCGCTTCGATCGAACCCAGCGAAATTCCGCTCGACCTCAAAGTCATCCTGATCGGGGAGCGCAGAATTTATTATCTGTTATGCGAGTACGACCCGGATTTCAGCGAACTGTTCAAGGTGGCCGCCGACTTCGATAATCGGATCGACCGGACGCGGGGAAACACCCTGCGTTACGCGCAATTGATCGGCAATCTCGCGCGGCGCGAAGGATTGCTTCCGCTGAGCCGTGAAGCCGTGGCCCGCACGATCGAACACAGTGCGCGGTTGCAGGGTGATGCCGAAAAGCTGACCACCAAGCTTCGTGATGTCCTCGATCTGGTGCGCGAAGCCAGTTTCCTGGCTAAGGAAGACCATCGGCAAAGCATTGGCGCGGAGCATGTCCAACTGGCGATCGATTCACAAATCTACCGGCTCGACCGCTTGCGCTCGGAAATTCAGGAAGAAATCCAACGAAACGGCATCCTGATCGACACCGACGGGGCGGAAATCGGTCAGGTGAATGGCTTATCGGTGCTCGGGCTCGGTAATTTCAGCTTCGGACAGCCTTCGAGAATCACAGCCAACGTACACATCGGGGATGGAAACATCGTGGATATCGAGCGCGAAACGGAACTCGGAGGTCCGATCCATTCGAAGGGCGTTCTGATCCTGGCTTCCTATTTGAGATCGCGTTATGCGGTCGCGACGCCGCTATCGATCAGTGCGAGTCTGGTATTCGAGCAAAGCTACGGCGGGGTCGAAGGGGACAGCGCCTCCGTCGCGGAAACCTGCGCGCTGCTATCGGCGATTGCAAAACTGCCGATTCGTCAATCGCTCGCGGTCACTGGTTCGGTCAATCAGCTCGGACAGGTGCAAATAATCGGCGGAGTCAACGAAAAGATCGAAGGATTCTTCGATACGTGCCGGGCCAGAGGCTTGACGGGGACACAGGGGGTGCTGATTCCGAAGGATAATATCCAACACCTGATGTTGCGGCGGGAGGTGGTCGATGCGGCTCGCGCGGGACGCTTCAGCGTTTTTCCGATCGAAACCGTCGACGACGCGATCGGGCTGTTGACAGGCGTGCCGGCGGGAGAACGGGATTCTGCCGGGAATTTCCCGGAAGGAAGCGTGAACTTCATGATCGAAACGAACCTGAAGAAACTGGCGGAACGGTATCGGGACTTCGAACACCAAGCCGATACGAAACCCCGCAGGAAGCGCAAAAGCGCAAACCAGGCCGATCCCGACGGCGAAACATCGTGAACGCCGGATCCCGTGCAAGAATCCGCATCATCGTCGCACTCGATTCAGTCGAACCGCGCGATGTGGCGCTCGAAATCGCGCGGCAGCTGCAGTTCGCAAGGGAGCGTGAATTTCTCGGGTTGTTCATCGAAGACACGCATGTCCTGGACCATGCGCGGTCGCGGCTCGCGAAGGAAGTGATGCTCTCCGGAACCGAACGCCCCCTGAATCGAAACACGCTCGAACGTCAGATGCGCGCACAATCGACGCAAGTCCGGCAGCGATTCGAAGCCGCCGCCTCGCAACTCGGCCTGCGCCACACGTTCAGGGTTGCGCGCGGCGAATTCCTCGCGGAACTTCTCGAACAAGCTGTTGACGCCGATGCGCTGGTGCTGAGCCTGACAAAGAACGCGATCCGATTGCACGAGTTGGTCGGGACAGCCATGGAACGATTGTCCACGGCCGCGCTTCCCTTGCTATTGCTGGCACGCGAAGGGTGGTTCAGCGGCCTCAGCATTCTCGCACTCGTTGCGGATCCCAAGCTCGAAATCCAGGCACTACAAACCGCGGCGCGGTTCGCAAAACGGAGTAAGTCTGCATTGAAGATCATTCTGACCGGCGAAGCTCTCGCGGAACGGGACTCCTGGCTGCCGAAATTCAGCCTCGATCTGCATGCGGAAGGCGTGAATCTGGCGGCGATTATTCCGATGGCAAGGCTCAGCGGACCCGCAATCCTGCAGGTTGCGCGGAACCATCAGGCACGATTGCTCGTCGTTCCCTCATCGCTGCCCCTGAGCCACGATCTCATCGTGGAAATAAGCAAAAAGATCGCGAGCGCGTTGATGGTTATTCGATCTGAGTTGGAGTACTAGACCCGGAAAATTCATGCACTTCAGACCCCCACCTCAAAACCATCGCGTTGCTGGCCGCTTTCTCGTCGGCGAATGCGGGTGTGCCAAAATGCTGAAATCTGAGAACTGACACGCGCGACTTCGGAAAGGCCATCCAAGGGATTGAAAGCCGCTTATCGATTGGCCGCCATATAATGCACAAACAGGTTGGGATTCAGGTGCCTAAGCCTGGCTCTGACGTGAAGAGTGTTCTGCGTAATAGCATTGTCCGTGCGGCCGACCAAAGCGCGGATCATTTGCAGCGCCTGGCCGGCGGAGTTTTCTTCATTCAATGCAACCGTGATTTTCGCCAGCGCGGGCTTTTTCAGCACCGTCCACGCCGGGAAAAAAGCCGGTTCAAGCCCGGGATCCAGATCGTTGAAATTCATCCAATCGCACACCAGCAGAAAGTTACCGGTGTCTCCGACCATCCGCTCGGCCTTTTCGGGAAAGTCCAGAAATAATTGGAACCAGCTCTCCAGGCCTTGCGCTTCCTGATTCGCTTTAAAACAGGCTTCGGCATGTCGAAACAGTAATATCGGCTGATTCTTCCAATTTTCCTCGTTTTCGACCGAAGCCACGACATCGCGCCATTCAAGGGCTCTGAACGCGGTGAAACTCAGATGGTCATCGGGCATCCCGGCATCAAACTTGCGCAACGCCAGTTCCCGCGAAAGCTGTTGCCAGCACGGAATCAGGAAATCACTGGCGAACCTTCCCAAAACTTCAAAGGCCGTCGGGCTGAGGATATTCTTCAAGTAGTCAATTTTGGTACCGGTTTCCGGGTAGCGCGTGCATTGCTCATGCTCCGCCAATAGACGTTCAAATGATGAACATTTTTCCCGGTCCAGGGATCGTAAATGCGACAAACAACCTGGGATCGCGTCAATCCGTTGATCAACGATGGCCCTTATCAGGTTTTGAGTGGCAAAAACCGGCGCGCTGTCAAAAAACAAATCGGTCTGCTGGCGGTTCCGGGCTGGTTGATAAACGGTGGTGAAGAGAAGCTCGTCGGTCTCGGACCGGCAAACTCTGAGCGGTTGTAGTGTTATCGAGCTATAGGGCTCGCAAAAAGAGTCGAGCTTCAGCTTTTCCGCGCACCGCTGCGCGAGTCTCAGTTTCGCAATCACCTCCGGCGTCGGGGACTTGAAATGATCCTCCAAATAACCCGCTCCACCTTTTCTCCAATTCAGGTAATCGCCGTAATCCAATTGTCCTTCGCTCAGCAGCCAGGCAATTGAAGAAAAGGTTCCTTCTCTGAACAGAATGGAATCGACTCGATTTTGGATTGCTGTAATCGGATCTGGCATTGGTGTTGGATGATTTGAGTGTTCAATAGCCCGGGGGCCGCGCGGTTTTCCAATTCAAAGATTGCGGGTTCCTCATGTAAAATTTTCTGACGATGCCCGAATTCTTTGGCTCGTCCCTGCCTTTCTGGAAATCAAGGATGTTCGAAAATACAGCCTGTCAGCGGTAATTTGCCCTATTTGTCTGAATCGAAATTTCCGTTAACTAAACACAAAATTCGGACCGTTCAGCGAAGCGAAACCGATCATGTGTCAATATTTTTTACACCATTTTCGATCCATCGCTTACCTGGATCAAAATACGCCAGAATTACAATGGGATAGCGAATGGTTCGCTGCATTGCAATGTTGGCATCGAATATGCCTATCACAATTTGAATGAAGGTGCAATAGGCACTCGGTCAATTAACCACGAGCAGGTGATTATTATGGATGACTATGACTATGTAACCGAAGCAACCAGCCGAAAGAACATCCGGGAATTCGAATACCCCTACGACATTCCTGAACCGATCGATCAATGGGCTGTTGAAGATTTCGAGCAGTTTGCTTCCTTGATTGGCGATGCGGAATAATCCAGTTTGCACGGAGATTCGAGGGCCGGTGTAAATTTACTCTGAAATTCGCGGATTGAACATCCGGGTTCCATCTTTTGGAAAATCGAGTCACACCGGCCCTTCGGGAATGAATAGTGATTTTGTCGATCCGCGCTCCCGATCGCAACAGGCTCCCGAAACTACCAAATTCCGCGCGCGGGAGCGCATTATTCCCGCCGCGAATCAAACGAGCCTTTCGCCGAGTCACTTTCCCAAATCCATTTGCAAGCGCTTGATCCTTCCGTAGAGCCTTCTTTCCTCGCCAGCGCTATTTTCGTATTGACGAATCAGCTCTGCGATCCGGTTGCAGTGCCGGGCCGCGGATTCCAGTGCGGATAGATATTTCACGTCGCGGATTTTTTCCGGAAACCCCTGAATAAAAAGATCCATGGCAAGATCGTAAGCTTGGAGTTTGTAGCAAACCCAAGCGAGCGATGTCGTTGTGTTGGTGTCGAGTCGCGATCGGTATTTCAATAAGAAATCGCGGGCCGATGGTGTTTGCCCCGATTCCAGCAAAAAGCTCAGATAGGCCGGCAGCATGCCGAGCGGAATCTCCTCGTCAAGTTCAATCAGCAATTCGATGTCACCGGAAAGGGTTTCGGGCTGCACGGTTTGGGCTTTGAGCCGGATTTCCTGATCCTTTGCGAAGGGGTCGTCCGGGCGGTTTTCCAGGTAGCAACGGACATGGGCAAGCGCGCGCAGCGCTTGATCGCTCCGCTCGTAAAGCCAGGCCAGATCGAGGTTGACCGCAATATGAGCATCCACGAGGGACAGCAGCAGGGCTTCGGCGTGCTCGAATTTACCGAGCTGCGTACAGGTTTTGCCCATCCAGCGTTGGGTGATCCAGTGCGGATGGAGGCGATTGCTTTCCTCGAAGAAATGCAGGGCTTTTTCGTATTCCTTGTGCCGGTATTTCAGACGTCCACACAGAAAGTGAATCCTGGCTGACCCGGGATGGAGCCGATGCAACTGCTCGGCAAGAGTCCTGGCTTCCCGCCAGCGTTCCTTGGCGATCAGGAACTCGAGCTCGAGGCCGCGGGTTTCCAGAGACAGCGGGTCTTCCATTTTCAGCTGGTCGATCAGGTTTTCCGCCTCGTGCAGGTGCCGGTTTCTAAGGCTTTGTTTCAGGTTTCTGCGCAATACCCGGATAACCTTGGTGTTCACGGACATCGATAGGGATCAGGAAAAGATTCCAAGTCGTTGTATGTCTTTCGTATTTCGACTTACCGAAATTCGATGTGCAATAGTCATAGTATACAATATCAGGCATGAATCAGCGTCCAACCGCCATCCGGGACCGGGTTGAAGTCAGGCCGCATCCTACCGTAGTCCGGCTGGATGATCTCGAATCCGGGAATGCCGCTTGGGTTACGCAGACTTTTGTACTGACTTCCGACCTCGCAAGCCATCTGAAGGCTCTGCGCCAGTCCTTTACGCTTGATCACGGCTGCGGCGTGTTTCTGATCGGGCATTACGGAAGCGGAAAATCCCATTTTTTGGCCTATCTGGTCGAACAATTGCGTTCGCGGCGCTTTGTCCGGCCACCCTTGTCGGCGGCCTTTCTGTCCCTCGTGAACTATCGATCCGACAATCGGCTGGAAGATATTGTCGCACGGCTTTTGCATCTGGAAACCGGGGGCGGCGACCGCCGGAGCACCTGGAAGGCAGTGCTGGAACGCGAGGAATATCGGGCCGGTTTGGTCTTGGTGCTGGACGAACTCTCGGAGTTTCTTCGTTCCAAGGAAGACGATCGCAGTTTTACCGAAGATATCCGATTCCTGCAATTCTTGGGTGAATGGGCGCAGAATCGCCGCTTGTGGATCATCGCCGCGATTCAGGAAGCGATCGAGCATACCGGCGAACTGGAATACAGCCTGTATCGCAAGATCAAGGACCGTTATCCGTTGCGCCTGTTACTGACTCCCACACACGTGCATTCCCTGATCGCAGACAGTATTCTGAAAAAAAAGCCGGGTTACGAGGATGATGCCGGCAAATTGCTCGCCGACATCCGCGCATCGTTTCCGGGAATTGAACTCGATCCCGAATTATTTACGAAGGTCTATCCCTTGCATCCCGTGACGCTCGATCTACTCGATGAAGTCCGCGACCGCTTTTCGCAGGCCAGGGGAATCGTGGACTTTACCGTGAAGCGTCTCGCGGGCGACGAAGGACGCGGGATCCCTGCGTTTCTGGATCAACCGTGGGGTTCTCTGCTGAGTCCCGATGTCATCGTCGATCATTTCAGCGACCTGTTCGAACTGCAACCGGAATTCATGCCGCTCGCGCAACAGGTCTTGCCCTGGTATCGGAAGCACCTGCCGGAAATGTTCGAAAATCCCGGCCTGCGGGACCTTGCCGAAAGACTCTTGAAGCTGTTGATTCTGGTCCACTTGTCTCCGGCCCGGGATGAACTGTCCTCGCAGCAGGCGTCCGAATGGCTGCTGTTCAGTTCGATCCGAAGCGATCCCTCGAAAAACCGGTCGATCGTGAGCAAGGTTCTGACGCGGCTCGCGGAGCACGGGCGCTATGTGGTCGGAGTGGATGACCGCTACAAACTGAATCTCAAGGATGACAGCCGCATCCAGTTCGAAAAGCTCCTCAATCGGGAGATCGAACGGATCAAGAGCAATGACCCGCTGATCCTGGATACCCTGGGTTCACTGATGCGCGGCGAAGCATTCGATCCTTTCAGCCTGCCCCGCAACCGCTGGCAGCGCCGCCGCGTCGCCTGGCATTTTCACGAACGGGAATTCTGCGTCTGGTTCGGGGAAGACGCGCCCTCCGCGATCGAGGGAATCGGCTTCTGCCTGCGCCTGCCGTGGGGCGCGCAAGATGCCGTTTCGGCGCTTTATACAGTCGAGCCCGTGGCGATTACGGTGACCGCGGATCTGCGGGAACTGGCCGCGTTGGTCCGATTGGATCAGCAGGCACTGAGCCCCGAGGTCAAGAAACTTGTGGAACGGCGGATCCGAACCGACCGGACCAGCTTTGTCGCAGAGCTTCGAAACGCTTGGACCGATGCGGTACTGATCACCCCGGAAGGCAACCGGGAGCGCGCCCCTCGTCTCGAAAAAGCGATGAATCTGGAACGCTGGCTGGAAAACCTGGCTCTGGTGATTCTCAGGCGGACTTTCCCGGCCTTCGAACGCTTCGCGCCTGCGCATGGACCCTTGCCGCGCGAGGCCTGGACCCGCTTCATGCGCTTTGCGGTTCACGATGACCTCGCCAAGGCGGACGCGGACGATTATGTCCGCTTGATCCGCGAGGCTTATTTGCTCCCGATGGGGCTTTTGCGTCGCAAGGGGCGGGATTATATGGTTCCGGGCAACCTCGAGAACCAGGAATTGGTGAGACTGTTGATGCCGATGCTCAAACACGGTCCCTCGCCCAAGGCGATCCATCAGCGCCTCTCCGAGCCCGTCTACGGCTTGGTGCCGGATCAGATCAACCTGTTATTGGTGTTCATGCTGCTGCAGGGTGAAATCGATATCTTGAAGGACCAATGTTCCTATCGCGATGCATTCGAAACCCTGGAAAACCCTCTGCAATACGACCGGGTCGAACTCGGCCATGCATTATCGGCAGCGCAGCTGGCCGCATTGACACGATTCTGCGAAACCTTGAATCTCAAACTGCCGCAACAATGGACCGTTCTCGCACAGAAGCGCGCGGTCGAGAATATCCGCGAGGCCGGACGGCAACTCGCCGATCAACTTCATCCGATGCTGAAAAGCTTGCAGTCCAGCGAAGCGCAGGGGGAGGAACTTTCCAACTGCCTGGTGCAATACCTCCAGGACTGGAATAGTCTCCAAAAAGGGTCCGATCTTCTGAAGAGCTTTCAGGACTTCCTGGCGCACATCGAATCGATCGATCAATTTTTGAACCAGGTCCGCCGATTCAATTTGTTGCAGCGGCGGCTGCCGGGGTTGATCGAGGAACTGCATCGCTACCGGCACCTTTTCGCGAATCCGCTGTTTCCTGAAAAAAGTTTACCGGCTCTGATCCATGCCGGGCGGGAACTTCCGGAACCCCCCGGATTCGATTCCCCGGATGATCTGGAAGCTTGGCTGGCGCAGGCCAGAAGCCTGTATGGCGAATATAAAAAAGCCTATACCGAAGCCCATAGGAAATGGTGGCAGGGTCAGGAGGCTGATCCCGTTCTAAGCTGGCATCCCCCGGTCGTCGCCATAAGCCGGCACGTCGGGCTTGGCGAAACCGTGAAGCGAATCCGCGAGCTGCAACAGCGGGCGGCGCAGCAACGTTGCCGGGGACTGGTTAATCTGGACTACCAACCCTTGTGTTCGTGCGGTTTCGACGGGGAATCGGCCCCTTTCGTCGCCCTGATCGAAGAGTGCAAAAGACTACAACAGGAGGTCGAAGCGCAACTCCAGTCCTTTTTCCAGCAGGAGCAAGTGAAAGAAGCGATCGGTGCTTGGAAGCACTCGGCGGGCCTGGCGGAGGCCGACCTCACAGAATACCTTTCCGGGAATCGGGCGGTTCCCGATATCCGGGATCTTTCCTGGTTCGACAAGAAGTTGTCCGCAGAGACCTTGCTGTCGGAAGTGGACGGCTCCGGGTTTCTCGCCTTGCTTGGCGGGCGGATTTGGGAGCCCGAGGCGTTGCAAAAAGCGCTGCACGAGCAGTTGAGCCGCTACGCAGGCCAGCGAATTCGCTTTATAAACTGCGAGTCCGGTCCAGAAACGAGCGAGGAACTGCTCGCTTGGTGCGCCGAGCAATGCCTGCGATTCGGTGTCCGATTGCCCGAACGGTTGGCCACTAAAGATCTGAAGAGGATCAATGCATTTCTGCGCTCCGAATGGGTGAGTGACGCGGCCCTCCAGCGACTCGAACAGCTTGGATTGAATGTGGATGGGGTGAACAAAATTCTCGCCTGGGTGATCGACGGTCACTTAGCGTTGCCCGCAGCAAAGCCGGCTCCCGGTACTGTCTTATTCGCGGTCCGCGAGCTCTTGTTTCCGGAGACCATCGGAGATCCGCGGTGCTTGGCGGTTAACAGCGAATCGTTATACGCTTACCACGAACGCCTGTTCGGTCTTGCCGGAAACCGCTGGTTGGAACGGCTCGAACAACTCGCGAACAGTCCTCTCGATCCAGCGCCCATGCCGCTTATCGACTGTCTTGAGAAGAATCTGGATGCACAATGGCTGGTGCTGGACTGCTGGGGTTTAGCTCTGTTTCGGCCTGTAATGAAGGTGATCGAGACTGAATTGAAAGCTTGGAAGACTGCGAAAACCGATTTTGCCGTGGTGGACGGCCGGACCACGACCGATAATTATTACCGGGAGCTGCTGAACGGGAACATCCGTCACGCTTTCGATAAATGTAACGTGATCGACCAGGCCTTGCATGAGCGCGACCTGGAGTTCTCCGAATTCATCAAAATTGTACAGACCGAGTTGACCATCGCTTTGACCCGGCTCGCCAAAAAGATGGATCCGGCGCTGGACCTGCTGGTATTTGCCGATCACGGATTCCGACTGGACCCGGAAGGCCGCAGATTCCAGCACGGCGGACCGTCCATGCTGGAACGGGTGGTTCCAGTGTGTTGGATGTCTTCACGGGAACGGGCGGGCGAGGCAGAAGTTCAATTCCGGGCAGGATTGCCGGAGCGCGGGTTCATGCGAAGCGGGTCGGGGACAGCTTCCGGATCAGGTCAGCTTTCGTCCCGTCAGACGCTCGAGGACTCGCAGCGGCGATTTTGACGGGTCCTTCATGGAAGCAACCGGCAGGTAAAAGGTCTGCTCCAATAAAAATTGCCCGCTCATGGCGGCATGGGACACTTGATCGGTGAATGCCATCCAAGTGCTGCCTGCGGGAAAATCATAAGCGATTTGATCCGCGCTCGATTGGTAATCCAAGTCAGCTTTCATCCGGTCGTGCAATTGCAACATCAGATGGTCGTAGGCACTGCGCCGGCTTTTCGTAATCCGGAACAAACGCAGCAACTGGCTGCTGCCCCATGCCGAAGCGGGCAGGGAAGGCAGATATCGGCTGGCGACCTTTTCGAACGATTCACCGAGTCTCCAAGTCCGATGCCGCCCCTCGGAATTGACATTACAAAAGACCCGCAGGATTCTTTCGTCCCGGACCGGCGAGGACGGAAAACTATCGACATGCAGCCGCGTATCGTCTTTGCGCCAGGAAGTCGCTCGCCCGACGATCTCAACAGGCCTGAAACTGGTGCGGCCCTGCATGACTTCGGCCTTGAAGCGCGGGAACAAGTTCAACATTAATTCACGGCTGTTTTCGGCGAATCGCTGCATCATGACCCTCAAAGGCCGTGCCGCCGTTCGACTGAGGCTGCTGCCGCAAAGCTTTCCGGTCGCAACGTCCAGGCTGATATTCTTACTCCTGGAACCGGTCGCCGCGGATAGAAACCGGGCTTCCGATTCTTCCAGCGAAAAGCTGAGCCGGGGGAAGAACAAAACGTGTCCTTCTTCGAGTGCGCTCAGTGCTTCTTCCTGCATCCCGGCCGGACACGGCCAATCCCATTCCTGAATGAAAAGATTGATGATATCGGTCATGACGTTTTTTCGAGTCTACGCCAAGAGCCCGCGGCTCTCCCTTGAGGCTACTGAAATCCCGTGATCACGGTGGCGGATTGTTGTTTTTATTTCTTAAGTTAACGATTTTAGTCGCGATTCGGCAAGATTCAACTTGGTGATTTTGTTTTTAATAGTTTATATATTTGTCACGCTTCCTCAAGCGGTCTCCGGAGCGCGTGTCGTTCCAACCCGCGGTCAATGCTTTCCCAGGGAAAATTCAGGGCTCGTCTGCGAACCGCGAGCCGACTTCGAGCGTAAAGGTATATTCTTCATCGACGTACTTGGATTCGATTACGCGATGTCCGTTGATCCGGCACCAGGCCGGGATATCATGAACCGTGCCCGGATCAGTACAAACCACTTCGAGGACTTCACCCTGTTGCATCAATTTGACCCGGTCCTGTACCCGGATCACCGGAAGCGGGCAGAGTAAATAGCGTGCGTTGAGACTTTGCATCGCTCAGATATGCCATTCGTCGGGCATCTCCTGACTCGAAATCGGTGCGACCGAAAGACTCTCGCTGACTCCGTTCCGGACAACGGATACTTCGACGCGTTCGGCGTCCCGCCCCTGACTGTAGCGCGCGGTCAGGCGCGCCGCGAGCAACAAATCATCCGCATCGGGCGTCCCGTCGATCAGGACCAGAGGTCCCCGGTGGCTTACGGGATGCATATGGATGAAGGACTTTCGATAGCCCTGCAGAAACCGGGTTTCTCCTTCTTCGCGCGCAATGATCATTTTGAAGTTCGGCCGCGGACGAATATGGCGCCCGACCTTGAGTAACATGATGTCGTCGAGTTCATAGTCTCGTGTTCCGCGCGCCTGCCACAAATCCTGGAGCTTGGCGGAATAGTTTCGATCGGTCAGGAAACAACATCCCCCGGCCGGCTGGGCATAATCTTCGAAACCAAACTGTTCGGCCAGCGCCATCTGCGGCTTGCGGCTGCGTCCGCTGAAATCGAACAGTTGATCGCGCTGCACCCAACCCTCCCGTTCGGGAAGCGTGGGCGGCAGATTCTTTGCGCAAAGCGGCCTGAGCAAGCGGTCCTCCGCTCCGGATTCGCGGGCAACCACGGGCATGGTGTCCTTCCTCTGGGACATCGGGCGCTGCCCGATCACTTCACCGGTCACAATAAAATCGAAATCGTTTTCGGCAATCCATTCCCTGGCCTTGCCCACCATGAAAATTTTGCAGTCCAGGCAGGGGTTCAGATTCGCGCCGTATCCGTGTTTCGGATTGATCACGACCTTCTTGTATTCCTCGATGATGTCGATGATGTGCAGTTTGATCCCGAGCTGTTCGGCGACCCACAGCGCATTGTTACGCTTGGGTCTGGCCTGGTCCCTTTTGCGGATCGCATGGGTGTGGCCTTCGACGCAAAATCCCGTGAAAAAATTGATTCCCTCGACGTGTACCCCTTGCTGCTGGACGACCCGGGCCGCAAGCATGGAATCCAGTCCTCCGGAAATCAGGGCCACTGCTTTGGGTTTTACCGGCATTATTAGGACTCGTTGGCTTTGGAACAGCCCATTATATATAATCAGCGAATTTTTATTAATGATCGTATCGACCGAGGATCCGTGCCGAACACCCCCAGGGCAACACATGATCTCTCCACCTTTCAGGGACTGATACAGTCTCTCCAGGAATATTGGTCCGGGCGGGGATGTGTTTTGCTTCAACCCTTGGACAACGAGGTTGGCGCAGGGACCTTTCATCCCGCGACTTTTTTGCGTGCGATCGGGCCAGAGCCCTGGAATACGGCTTATGTGCAGCCTTGCAGGCGGCCGACCGACGGTCGTTTCGGCGAGAATCCGAACCGTCTGCAGCATTATTACCAGTTTCAGGTCTTATTGAAGCCGTCGCCACTGGACATGCAGCAACTGTATCTGGACTCACTGCGCTTTCTCGGGCTCGATCTTGCGGAACACGACATCCGATTCGTCGAGGATAATTGGGAGTCGCCCACCCTGGGAGCTTGGGGTCTGGGTTGGGAGGTTTGGCTGAACGGCATGGAAATTACCCAATTCACCTATTTCCAGCAGGTCGGCGGGCTCGACTGCAAGCCGGTCAGCGGAGAACTGACCTACGGCCTAGAGCGGATCGCGATGTATTTGCAAGGGGTCGAAAGCATTTTCGACTTGGTTTGGACGCGTGGCCCTCAAGGTACGGTAACCTACGGGGACGTGTTTCACCAGAACGAAGTGGAAATGTCGGCCTATAACTTTGAACATGCCAATGTGGCTTTTCTGTTCGGTCAGTTCGATACCTGCGAATCGGAATGCCGGAACCTGGTTTCCAGGGGCCTGCCACTGCCAGCGTATGAGATGGTTCTGAAAGCCTCGCACGCATTCAATCTGCTCGATGCACGGCACGCAATTTCCGTGACTGAAAGGCAGCGCTATATCTTGCGCGTGCGGAACCTGGCACGATCGGTCGCGGAAAATTACTACGAAAGACGCGCGGGTCTCGGTTTCCCACTGCTCGAAAATCAGCGACGGGAAGACCGTGGATAATAAAAACGATCTGCTGTTCGAGCTGGGCACCGAGGAACTGCCCCCCAAATCACTGCGCGGACTGCGCGATGCATTGCGCGAAAACCTCGTCGGCCTGTTGCGTCAGAACCACCTGGACTTCGAGGGGGTCCGTGCATTCGCAACCCCGCGGCGATTGGCGGTGCTGGTGTCGGGGCTCGCGGCGACCCAGCCCGATACGTTCCGCGAACGCAAAGGTCCGGCGCTTGCCGCGGCATTCGACCGCGACGGTCATCCCACCCAGGCGGCCCGGGGTTTCGCGCGCAGCTGCGGCGTCACGGTCGACCGGCTTGAACGCAAAGCGGACGGCAAGGGAGAATGGCTGTTTTTCCGGGAGTCCCTTCGTGGAGCGCGATGCGAAACCCTGGTTCCCGAAATCGTGAACGAAAGTCTCGCGAAATTACCGGTTGCCAAGCGTATGCGATGGGGATCCGGGTC
>JAKEEL010000055.1 GCA_022616595.1 Methylococcaceae bacterium | reverse complement strand
GCAGTCTGTTTAACGATTGCCGGATATATTGTATTCGTCGGCTATGATCTATCCGCACTGGCTTACATTGGTCGTAAGTTGAGCTTGGGTCTGGTCGCCGCTGGTGCTTATTGCGGTTACGCCATTGCCAACACGCTGGGGTTTAATATCATCTCCGGAGGGGCGGTTCGGTATCGTTTTTATTCTCCCGCCGGATTACAGGCCCTTGATATTGCTCGTATCGCGATATTTTGCTCGGTAAGTTGGGGGGTGGGCATACATATTACCGGCATTATAGCGTTACTCATTCAA
Source organism: Methylococcaceae bacterium (assembly GCA_022616595.1). GTDB lineage: Bacteria > Pseudomonadota > Gammaproteobacteria > Methylococcales > UBA1147 > UBA1147. Next base: position 8,275 of record JAKEEL010000055.1, on the reverse strand, counting down.
CCGGAAGCACTTGCGGCGATTACAGCCGTGTCCGCAGAGAATTTGCGTTGGATTGGCATGGTAACCGCCATCCTGCTGATTGGAGTTACCGCCGTTTTCGTCAAGCGCGGAGTCTCTTTTCAGGTGGGAGCTTGGAAGGTAACTCTGCCAAACTTGAGAATAATGCTAATCCTGTTATTGATTGCGGTGCTGGACATTTTGTTTGCCGGATCCTGCTTATATGTATTGCTGGCGAATCCAGCAATTCCTTTTCTTGCCTTTTTACTCGTCTTTACGCTGGCGATATTGGCCGGGATCACCAGTCATGTCCCCGGCGGTGTCGGCGTATTCGAGACGGTGATTCTGTATGCATTCAAAAGTGTATTGCCTCTGGAAAAATTGACCGCCGCATTGCTTGTTTACCGGGCTGTTTATTATCTGCTGCCTTTTGTGCTGGCGTGCATGATTATGATTGGACAGGAAGTGCGGCAGCGTACGAATCCAGCAATTTTGAATAAAACCCTATAAAGAATATTTAGGCAGTGTCTGAAACTGTAAAAAAGGGAGGTTACACTGGGGAATCCAATGTTGATTCAAATTTATTTACCCGAAGCGGAGGAAACATGCACGCGAAACCCAATCGGCTTTTTTCGGCCCGGAACCTTTACGCGCTCGGAAGGGGGCGGATTCCCGGTCAAGTGATTATTCAGATGACCGACCGGTGTAATGCGCATTGTCCGCAGTGTGAAATGCGGGTGACCCACCGTTATGAACGTTCGTCTCTCGACAGGAATGCGATCGAACGCGTTCTTGAAGCCGCCGCGGAACGCGGGGTTGTCGCGGTATCCTTCACCGGAGGCGAACCTTTTTTGCATTTCGATACGCTGATCGCGATGATTCGCAGGGCGGGAGACTTGGGCATCCCGCTGATTCGTACCGGGACCAGTGGATATTTTCTGCGCCATCACGGGAAAAAGGAATTCCGAAAACGGGTGGAGGAAATTGCAGAATCCCTGGCGCACACGCAGGTGCGTAATTTCTGGTTCAGTATCGATTCGGCGCATGGCGTGGTCCATGACAGAATCCGCGGATTTCCAGGAGTGTTTGAAGGGATCGCAAAAGCAATCCCGATTTTCCATGAACACGGGATCTGGCCGACCGCAAACCTGGGTGTCAACCGACTGCTGGGAGGCGCTCCGTTGCGATTGGCGCACAACCCAAGCCGAGCTCAGTGCGAAGAATTCTATGAAACCAGTGTCGAGGCATTTGCTCGTTTTTATCGCACTGTGATCGATGCCGGTTTTACGATTGTGAATTTTTGCTACCCGATGAGTATCGAGTCACAGCCCGAAAGCAGCCTCGATTCGGTGTATCTGGCTTCTTCGGCGGACGACATGGTAAATTTTCGCCGGGAAGAAAAGGCACTGCTGTTCAGGGCCATGTCGCAAGCGGTGCGCGAATTCCGGGACCGCATCCGCATCTTTACGCCGCGCAATACGTTACACTCGCTGGCCCACCACTACCAATACCGTGAAGAGCACGGTTACGCGTGCCGCGGCGGCAAGGATTTTTTCTTCATCAGTGCGGGCGACGGAAACACCTATCCGTGCGGATTTCGCGCCCATGAGAATCTGGGTAAGTATTGGGATATGAACGGCACGCCGCGCGATGCAGAGGCTCATTGTACGCGCTGCGACTGGGAATGTTTTCGGGACCCATCGAACACGCTGGGACCGATTCTCGAATTGATTAACAACCCGAGAGGCCTGGTCAAGCGTTTGCTCAGGGACCGGACCTGGACCCGGCTATGGTGGGAAGACCTGCGATACCAACAGGCTACCGATTTCTGCAACGGCAGACTCCCGCCCGATTTTTCCCGTCTCGCCAAATTTTCGCTTCGACGAGGAGCTTCTTCCAACCGCGATCGACGCAGTCAGGCCGGTGTTTGCTGTTCAAGCCTGCGCTAAGATTCTTTGCAGCCGGCCAAGAATTCGATGCCAGACCCGTCCCGCAATGGGTACGGTGAAACAAGCCAATAGGATTCGCAGCGTTTTGAATGGTAAAATGCCCCGTTATCGAGACTGCTTCGTCTCGGAGATTCATGGTCAATTTTTAGAGTCTTCGTATGGCTGGTCATAGTAAATGGGCGAACATTCGGGCTCGGAAGGGCGCGCAGGATGCCAAGCGCGGTAAATTGTTTACCAAGCTGATCCGCGAGATCACGGTTGCCGTGAAACAAGGAGGCGGCCCCGATCCCGCGTACAATCCGAGCCTGCGTTCCGCGATGGACAAGGCGTTTTCCAATAATATGAAAAGGGATACCATCGATAATACAATCAAGAAGGCGAGCGGCGCGTTCGACGGTGTGCATTACGATGAAGTTCGTTATGAGGGATATGCTCCCGGAGGGGTCGCCGTCCTGGTCGACTGCCTGACCGACAATCGAAACCGTACCGTCGGCGAAGTCCGCCATGCCTTCACCAAGGCCGGCGGCAATCTCGGAACCGACGGGTCTGTAGCCTATCTGTTCCAGAAAGTCGGGATTCTGAGTTTTGCCGCGGGACAGAACGAAGAGCGCTTGATGGAAGCGGCGATCGAGGCCGGAGCGGACGATGTGGTCATGCATTCGGATGGTTCCCTCGAGGTGCTGACGAGTCCGGAGAACTTTCTTCCGGTCAAGCAATCGCTGATCGACGCGGGGATGGCACCGAGTACCGCTGAAATCACCATGCGAGCGGAAACCCATGTGGAACTGGACGCGCAAGACGCCGAGAAAATGATCCGGCTGCAGGAGCATCTGGAGGACCTCGATGATGTCCAGAACGTTTATTCGAACGCGGAAATCAGTGAAGAGATTCTCGACGGGATATCCTGATCGCGAGCCATGTCGCGGATACTAGGCATCGATCCGGGGTCGCGGATCACCGGGTTCGGGGTAATCGATGATACGTCCGGCGGTTTGCGCTATGTTGCGAGCGGATGCGTGCGGGTGACCCGGGAACCCTTCTCCGAGCGATTGAAACAGATCTTTGAAGGCATCGGCGCGGTGGTTCGGGAACACCGTCCCGACCAACTCGCGATTGAACAGGTCTTTATGCATAAGAATGCCGATTCGGCCTTGAAGCTCGGACAAGCCCGCGGGGCCGCGATTTGCGCCGTGATCGCGCATGAGCTTCCGGTTTATGAATATGCGGCCCGGCAGGTCAAACAAGCCCTGGTCGGCAGCGGAAGCGCCGAAAAGTGCCAGGTCCAGCATATGATACGTGTCCTTTTGGGTTTGCAGGGCGAACTTCAGGCGGACGCCGGCGACGCGCTCGGAGTCGCCTTGTGCCATATCCATATCCAGCAGACCCGAAAGCGTCTGAATTGCGGCCGGATCGGGCCGACCGCGCCGTGAATCGAATTGCATGAGCAATCCTTGCGCTCGATCGGTACCGGGAGTCACAGTCCATTGATCGGATTCTTGCGCGGTCTTTTGGTGGCTAAATCGGCGCCGAGCCTGCTGCTCGATGTGAACGGGGTCGGATACGAGGTTGAGGCCCCGATGGCGACCTTTTATAAGCTGCCCGAAATCGGCCGGGAAGTGCATTTATATACCCATCTCGTGGTCCGCGAAGACGCCCAGCTTCTGTTCGGTTTCAGCAACCAGGACGAACGCGCGCTGTTCCGGTCCCTGATCAAGGTAAACGGGGTCGGCGCAAGACTCGCGCTGACGCTGCTGTCGGGTCTGAGTGTCGATGAGTTTCACCGCTGCGTGCAGAATCACGATACCGCGGCCTTGGTGCGTCTCCCCGGAATCGGCAAAAAGACCGCCGAACGTTTGATCATTGAAATGCGCGACCGCCTGCCCGCCAGCGACGTGAGCGGTGCTTCCGTTACCCCGGGCTTTGTCGCCGGCGAACCGATGCCTGTGCAGGAAGCGGTGAGCGCATTGATTGCTCTCGGCTACAAGAATCAGGATGCACACCGCATGGTCAATAAGGTCGCGGCGCAGGGTAAAAGCAGTGAGGAAATCATTCGTGCGGCGCTGCAAGCGGCCCGATGAACGAGTGAACCATGATTGACCGCGATCGTGTGACCAGTGTTCACGCAGGGCTCCGGGACGAAGCGCTGGATCCCGCGATCCGGCCGAAGCGGCTGCGGGACTATATCGGCCAGCAGCCCTTGCGCGAGCAGATGGAAATTTTCATCCAGGCGTCCTTGAATCGCGGGGATTCGCTCGATCACGTGCTGATCTTCGGTCCGCCGGGGCTCGGCAAGACCACGCTCGCGCATATCATCGCGGTCGAAATGAATGTGAGTCTGCGCCAAACCTCGGGCCCGGTTCTGGAAAAGGCGGGAGACCTGGCCGCCTTGCTGACCAATCTGGAGCCCGGCGACGTGCTCTTCATCGACGAGATCCACCGCTTGAGCCCGATGGTCGAGGAAATCCTGTATCCCGCGATGGAGGATTATCAGATCGACATCCTGATCGGCGAGGGACCCGCGGCGCGTTCGATCAAGCTCGATTTGCCTCGCTTCACGCTGGTCGGCGCGACGACCCGGGCCGGCTTGCTGACCTCGCCGCTGCGCGATCGTTTCGGGATCGTCCAGCGCCTCGAATTCTACTCGGTCGAAGAATTGTCCGAAATCGTCACGCGCTCGGCGAGGATATTGAATGTCGCGATGGATCGCGAGGCAGCCCTGGAAGTGGCGACCCGTTCGCGCGGTACGCCGAGGATCGCGAACCGTTTGCTGAGGCGGGTCCGGGATTATGCCGAGGTCAAGGCCGAGGGCAAGATCACCCCGGAAATCGCCGATCAGGCGCTGAATCTATTGAAAGTCGACCGCAACGGTTTCGACCACATGGACCGGCGTTTGCTGCGGACCATGATCGAGAATTTCGATGGCGGACCGGTCGGTTTGGACAGTCTGGCCGCGGCCATCAGCGAGGAGCGGGGCACCATCGAAGACGTGTTGGAACCCTATCTGATTCAGCAAGGCTATATCATGAGGACACCCAGGGGCCGGGTCGCGACCCGCAATGCTTATCTGCATTTCGGCATGAAACCGCCCGCCGCGGGTCATATCAACCGGGATCTGTTTGATTCATGAAGAACTTTCAATGGCCGGTGCGTGTCTATTACGAGGACACGGACGCGGGAGGGGTCGTCTATTACGCCAATTATCTCAAATTCTACGAAAGAGCCCGGACCGAAAGGCTGCGCGCGCTCGGTTTCGAGCAGGACCGGCTGAGGCGCGATACGGGATTGGTTTTTGCGGTTCGATCGGTGCAGGTCGATTATCTGCGTCCCGCGCTGTTTAACGATGAGCTGCTGGTCAGCGCAGAGGTCCGGAACCTGAAACGGGCCAGTGTCGAATTCAACCAGGAAATCACGCGGTGCAGATTTGACTCGGAACCGGAACTGCTGTCCCGGGCCGTGGTCCGTATTGTCTCACTGGATATCGAAACCTTCACACCGATTACCATTCCCGATGCGATCCGCGAACGGATGAACGATGACTGCTAACGGTTCATTTCTGCAACTGATCCTGGAAGCCAGCTTTGTCGTGCAATTGGTCATGCTGATCCTGGTCCTGGCCTCGATCGTTTCGTGGACATTCATTTTTCTGAAACGCAAGGACCTTCAATCCGTGCTGTCGGTCGCGGACGGTTTCGACGGCCGTTTCTGGTCCGGCATCGATCTGGCCGATCTATACCGGCAGCTGACCGCGAGCGATTACCGGAGTCAGGGCGTGGAAAATATATTCATCGCGGGATACCGGGAATTCGCCAGGTTGCGCCAGCAGTCCAATATCGATGCGGCCACGCTGGTCGATGGCTCCCAGCGGGCCATGCGGATCGCGCTGACCCGCGAGCTGGACCGGCTCGACGAGCGGCTGCCCTTTCTCGCGACAGTCGGGTCCACGAGTCCCTATGTCGGCTTGTTCGGTACGGTGTGGGGGATCATGAACTCGTTTCGCGCCTTGGGGAATGTTCAGCAGGCCACCCTGGCGATGGTGGCTCCGGGGATCTCGGAAGCCCTGGTGGCCACCGCGATGGGTCTGTTCGCCGCGATTCCTGCCGTGGTGGCCTACAACCGCTTTGCGACCCGGACCGAAAGGCTCAGCACCCGCTACGAAATTTTCATGGAAGAATTCGTGAGCCTTTTGCATCGTCAGGTCAAACCGCGATAATGCGCAAAAACCCGCGCCGCCGTCCGATGGCTGAAATCAATGTCGTGCCCTATATCGACGTGAGTCTGGTGCTGTTGATCATTTTCATGGTTACCGCGCCTCTATTGCAGACCGGAGTCGATGTGGAACTGCCGAATGCGCAGGCAAAAACCGTTCCCCGGACCGATACGCCGCCCTTGATTGTCTCGGTCGATTCCAGTGGGCAGTATTTCATCGATGTCGGAGATCACAAGGACGAAGCGGTGCAAGCGGATGAGCTGGCTCTGCGGGTTGCCGCCGTGCTGCGGCATAAACCCGGGACCGCCGTGATGGTCCGCGGTGACGCGAGGGTCGATTATGGCAAAGTGGTCACGGTCATGGCGGCGCTTCAGGAAGCGGGCGTACCGAATGTCGGCCTGATGACCCGCCCCTCGGGAGAGCCATGAAGTTCCTGCAACGCTACGGTTCGGCGGTCGGGTACTCGGTACTCCTGCATGTCCTGATCCTGTCGCTGTTTATTTTCAGTTTCATTGACAATTCCGAACCGATCCGCCCGCAACCGCTACCCGAAACGGTGAATGCGACAGTTCTGGATGAAACGAAGATCGAACAGGAAGTCGAAAAACTCAGGCAGGAGGAGGAAAACAAACAGATCGAGGCACAACGGCGGCAACAGCAGCTCGAAAACGCACGGCGGCAGGAGGCCGATCGTTTGGCGCGTTTGAAGGAAGAGACGCGCGAAGCGGAAAAGCGTGCCGCGGAAGAGTCCCGGCAGCGTGCCGCCGAGCAGTACGCCGAAGCGAAGCGGATCGCCGCGCTGCGCGAGAAGGCCGCGAAAGAAAAACAAAAGCTTGCGGCGGTGGAAAAACAACGGCGCGAAGCGGAGAATGCCCGGATTCAGGAACAAAAGAAACTCCAGGAACTCGAGAACAAGCGGGTGCAACGCGAGAGAAAACGAGTCGCGGAAGACAAGCGTTTAGCCGAAGAAAAAGCCCGCAGGGCCGCAGAGGAAAAAGCGGCGCAACAGAAGAAACAGGCCGAGCAGAAAAGGCTCGCCCGGGAGAAGGAACAGCAGCGGCTCGCGGAAGAGAAGAAGCAAGCCGAGCAGCGAGAAATTGCCGAACAGAAGAAGGCGGCTGAAGAAAAGAGGCTGGCCGAGGAAAAAGCGGCTGAAGAAAAGCGAATTGCTGAAGAGAAGCAGGCGGCCGCTGAAAAGAAGGCGGCCGAAGAAAAAAGGATCGCGGACGAAAAAAGATTGGCCGAGGAGAAACGGCTCGCCGAAGAGAAGAAGGCAGCCGACGAGAAAAGGCTTGCCGACGCAGAGCAGCGTAAAAGAGAAGCCTTGGAAAAAGAAAAGGCCGAAGCGAGCCGTCGCGCGGAGAAAGCCGTTTCCAACGCGAATTCTTTGATCGAAGCCAAGCTCAACCGGCTCTGGCGCAGGCCGATCGGAACGCCCGGAGGGTTAACCTGCGTAATCCAGGTCAAAACGGTTCCGGGCGGCGAGGTCGTGACCGCGCGAGTCGTTCAAAGCAGCGGCAACGAAGCCTTCGATCGCTCGGCCGAGAGCGCCGTTTTAAAGGCTTCTCCACTTCCGGTGCCCGCCGATCCCGAAGTCTATTCGACGTTTCGAAATTTTAATTTCAGATTCCGGCCGGATGCATGAACGATTCGTCCGGATCGTTGCTGCGGGCCGGAAGATCCGGCAGACAGAGTTTTCATAGACTGTTTTCGTCGAAATGGAGTCAAGGTTACAATTCAACCTGTTGTGGCTGGGAAAAAGACAAGTGATTAAACGAAATTCAGCATTATTCATCCTGATCCTGCTTGCTTGCGTGTACGGCGCGGCTCAGGCGCAGCTGACCATCGAAATCACCGGCGGCCATGAAGCCGCGATCCCGATTGCGATCGTGCCCTTCGCGGCGGCAGCCGGCGACCCCGCGTCCGAAGTCGACCGGATCGTCAAGGCGGACCTGGAACGTTCCGGCCGCTTCAAGGCTTTGCCGGACAGCGACATGATATCGAGACCGAGTCAGCCGGCTGAAGTGGATTTCGGAACCTGGCAGGCGCTTGGACAGGAATATCTGGTAATCGGACGCGCCCGGCTGGTCGGGGCGGACCGGTATTCAATCGAATTCAATTT
>JAKEEL010000279.1 GCA_022616595.1 Methylococcaceae bacterium | reverse complement strand
TTGGTGCAGCTCACGCGATGAAACACCAGTATGGATTGCAGCGCTCCGAGTACGGAGATCTGTTCCTGCAGCGAGGGGTTTTCCGATCCCTGGCCGGCTAATACGGACGCAAGTTGGTTCACTTCATGGAGACGACGGGATTGTTCCAGAAGCTGTAAGGCCTTGCCGCGATTGGCCAGAAAGGCATCACGGTATAGATTCCTCTCGGCCGCCGTTTCCGTCGTGCTCGCGAGAAATATAAAATACCGGCCGGTCAATGTTTCTTCGCACAACAAGTCCAAGAATTTCTTCGAATACCAGATACGGGTACGCGCTGGAATATGTTTGTTCCCGCGATTTTCAACTTGGTGAGCAAAAATTCTTTGTGTACTTGGCGTTATCGTAACGATATGATCGAGTGCCTGTTTATCATGCCTGGATTCAATCCACTTATCCATCCAATCGAGCAAGGTGCATTGTCTTCCGAACACCCGAATGTGCTTGGAAAACAAGTCGTCACTCGAGTTAAGGCCGCCGAGAGGATCGACCTTCGGATTCTCACGGCCCTGCGCGGCGGTCAGGCGAATGGCGCCCGCTTTCGATTCGGTCCCCTGGTAATAATGAGTGAATAGCGTGGAATTCTGCAGTTTGAAATCAACGATCACGGCCTTCAACCAACCGCGCAAAGTATCCGCAAGCTGCCCAGATTCAATCTTTCCGTTCATCACTCTGCCTCAAGCGATCCGTTAATGGGTGTGCAGCAGCCCCATGCGTCTAAGCGCGTCATCGAGTATTTGCAGGACGGCATTCAGCGCAAAACCGATCACACCCAACACCAGAATCACTGCGTACATCGTGGGCTTATCCGTGGGTTGCGAACTCAGCAGCAGATCGCCGAGCCCATAGTGCGCTCCGAGCAACATTTCGATCACGGTCGCGAGAATGAAGGACAACGAGATTGCGATGCGCGCTCCGACGAGCAGCTCGCTGAGCATTTCCCACATCTGCAATTTGAAGAATCGACCGATCGGGGAGATACCCAAAACGGACAAAATCTGGGCTCTCTCCGGCTCGAAGCTTTGAACACCCGAGCGGCAGGCCACGGCGAAGATCAACGAACCCGAGAGCGCGATCACGAGGACCCGCGCGAGATCTCCCTCGAACAGGACCATGAACATCGGGATCAAGGCCGCGGCTGGCAAGGTGCGGAAAAAATCCACGTAGAACGACATCGATGCGTTCGCGCTGCGATTGACCCCCATCAACACCCCGATCGGCACGCCGGTCAGAAATGCCAGCACAAATCCTTTCGCCATCAACCAAAGCGTCGCCTCAACATGTCGGTAAAACGAAGCCTCGCTCAAAAGACTTGCAAGCGCCGAGAAGACCCTGCTCGCCGGGGGCAGGAGCGTCGGATCGACCCAAAGGTTTGTTGCCGCGATTTCCCAAACCAGGAAAATGACCAGACCGACCACAATCGGCATTCCATTTGTGCGCATCGGAATCATTGAACCAGTGCCTTAAGGACGCGAGTCTTGCAATCGACGAACCCAGGGTTTGCAAGCAACGTGAAATCCAGTTGACCCGTGGAGGGCGATTCGACGATGTCCTTGACGCTGCTCGTGCCATGACCCAGAACCACGATGCGCTTGGCGACCAACAGGCCCACGTCGATATCATGGGTGATCACCAGGGTCGCGGTCTGCCGTGTTTGGGTGACGCGGATCAGCGCTTCCGCGGCCCTGCGCAGATTGGCGCCGTCCAGCGCACTGAACGGTTCGTCGAAGAGCAAAGTATTCGGCCAACAGGGCGCGATGGCGCGGCCGATCGCGACCAATTGAGCCTGGCCTCCCGACAGCGTGATGGGCCGCCGCGAGCGCAGGCCAACGATCTCCAGGGTCTTGAGCGCTTCGAGGATACAACGTTGGACCTCAGCCGGGCTCATCTGCTTTCCCGCGACGCCTTCGAACATCAGATGAATATTGCTCCATACGGTCCGCCACGGAAACAGCGACTCCCGGTAACGTTGCGGGACCAGCGAGACTGATCCGCGGTGGGCATTGTCTGAATGAATACGGATAGTTCCCTCGGATTGCTGCAGGAGCCCCGCGATGATCCGGAGCAGGGTGGACTTGCCGGAACCGTTGGCCCCCGCGATCGCGACGATTTCTCCGGGCTTTACTTCGAAGCTCACCGAGCGCAGGACCTTGACACGACGCTGAAGGCCGTCCGGATAGCTCAGCGAAATCCGGTCAATTTCGATCGTCATGGCGATAATAGAGTGCTTCCACTTCGACCGGTCTGGTCAGGACTCGCTCACGGGCCAGAAGGTCGGAAAGCCGTTGGAACTGTTTTCTGTCCGCATCGGCGACCGTGAACACCGTGCCGAGCGGGGTCAACCTTGCATGATCCACTTGCAACGGGGTATATTTTGGCAGGAAGCTTCGCGCATCGGCTTCATGGGTCGTCATGAAAGCGACGGCTTTCTCGATGGCCTTCACATAGTGGTCGAGCGCTTCCGGGTGCTTCCGGGCGATCTCGGCCGACAGCGCATGCGCCGTGATATACAGAGGGCTCAGCACCTGCCTCTCGACATAGCCTTTGTCGAGGAACATCAGCGCCTCGCGTGCGGCGCCAATCGTTCCGGTAGGCTCGAGCGGACATAGCGCGTCGATTCCATGCGTTTCCAGCGAGTCGAGCTGCAACGGAGGCGCTACGCCCACGATGGTCACATCGCGTTCCGGATTCCACCCGAACTGCGCCTTGAGCGCGAGACCCAGAAGCAGCTTGTTCGTGAGTCCCGGGAAAACCCCGATTTTCCTGCCCTTCAAATCTTTCGGACTCTTGATCCCGGAGTCTTTTCGAACCAGCAGCGAATAAATGAAGTTTTCGGGCGTGTACGCGGTTTGCAAGTAAATCCGGAACCGGCCCGGTACCTCGGCTTCGCCCGCGAGATAGACATCGGCCGGCCCTGGAGAAGCGGCCGCGAGACGACCGGCCATGACCTCCTGAGCCATCAGGGCACCGTTCTGGAACTTGACCGGCTCGACTTCGAGACCCGAATCGGCGAAATAGCCATTCTCGAGCGCCACGTAAAAAGGCAGGGCCGGGGTGATCGGCAGGTAGCCGACGCGCAGGACTTGTCGCGCCTGGTTCGGCTGCTCGTGGATCACTACGATGAAATAGCCCGCCGCACCCAAAGACAACAGGAATATCAAACTCGCTGTAAGGATCAACGTTCGCTTCATCGGCTCGCTTCCTGTGCTGGAGTAATTGCAGTCGGCCCGGATCGCGGATTCAATAACGAGGTGCCGATAGCGCCCAGAATGCGATCCTTGGCTTCGCCGCAAAACGTCAACGAGATCGAATCCCGCACGATCCTTTCCGGCCCGCCTTCCGCGGCGTAACCGGCTCCGCCGTGCAATTGCATGACCGTTTCGGCGATGCGGTTCAGCGCATCGGTGCAGAATACTTTCGCGCGTGCCGCGCTCAAGGCGGCGTTCATCGGATCGGACAATGTTCCGATCGCCCGTTCCAGCGCGGCTTCGGAAGCCCATTGCAGCGTTTCGGCCTCGGCCAAACGCAGCCGGACAACCGGCTGTTCCGCCAAAGCTGGATTCGAGGCCAGGTAGCCTCGAGCGACCGCAAGCAGCTCTTCACCAACCCCGACAGCGCGTGCAGCCAGGTTCAGATACTTTTGCGCCCTGGACTCTTCGAACATCACGCGCCCGTTCGCATGGAGTTCTCCGACGATGTCCGAGATACCGATCGGACATCCGTGGAAAACCACAGGACAGACCGAAACACCATGGATGCCCATTCTCGGAAGGTTGGGACCGATTTCCACGCCCGGCCGGGAGGGATCGATCAGGGCCACGACAACCGAGAGGCCCGCATAGCGGATGGAACGAAAGCCGGCAACCACAGCGATCAGATCGGCGTGCGCCGCGTTGGTCACCCATCCCTTTCTCCCTGAAAGCTCGAACCCCTTTTCCGTTTCACGAATCCTGGTTTCGAAAAGAACCGGATCCTTGCGATGCGCTTCACTATGCGCATGAGCCGCGATGACTTTCCCGTTCGCCATGGCCGGCAGGAACTTTTTTTTCTGGTCCTCCGTTCCCTGGACCTCGAGATATCGGGCCACGCGCAAATGCGAACCGAGCAACGCGCACAGGCTCAAACAACCTTTCGCCAACTCGCGAAACACGCCCAAGACGATCTCGTCCCCGGTATCCAGTCCTCCAAATCTCCGCGGGATGCCAAGACCGAACAATCCCAATTCCCGCATCCCGGATACCAGAGGTTCGGGATAGGGAGGCGGCCAGACGGTTGAACGCATAAACGGACGAACCGACTCATCGACAAATCTCCGTACCTGTTGAATGGCTTTATTCATCGCTTTATGCCTCGTTAACGGATCCACGCGCGGGATGTCTGATCGGCCTCGGATCCTTGGAGACAGCATGGTCTTCAAATGCTTCCATCAGCGCATCGACTACCGCTTGCAGCCGCCGGACATCCTCTTTGGCAAGCCAAAAAAAACCGTGAAGCGGATCACCGTGCGGGGTATCGAGCAATTTCATCCGGCCGCAGAAGTTCGCGAGCGGCTCGGATGAGGTTCCGGGGTCGTACAGCGCCACGACTCCGTAATGACACCAATGCTGGTTGATGCTACGCCGCAGCCGAGGGCTCAGCGTCATGGCCGGCCGGCGTATCGCGACGAATTGCAAAGCTTTCTGAGAAAGCCTCGCAGCGAGGCGCTCGTAAAGGACTTCAGAATCGTCCTGGCCCCCATCCTGGTACAGAAACAGCGGGACAAGCTCAATATGTCCCAGGGTATCGGGCATGGCCTGTGAACGGCCGCGATTCAGAATATCGGACAGCGATTCAATGGAACGGAAAATTAGCCGAAGTTCGTCTTCCTGCAGTTCATCGAGGAAGAGCAGCAAGCGGTATGTCGCACCGGCGGCGAGATTGGAACACCAGAGCTCCTGCAATCGAGGGGACTCTGCCATCGGTAGCTCACTCGGACCGATCAGAGTGATGAAAAGGCGGTCGACATTGCCGATGGACGCCATGAATTGCTGGGTGCGCTGCGCGAGTTCCTCGTCACACCAAGCCCCGTGATTCTCATGGGTACGAAGGCCGGATTTCGCATGAGCCGCTGTAAGCTCCGCCTCACCGATCCCGAGAACCAACGAAATCGCGCGCAGTTGCGAATCGTCTTGAGCGGGCAAGGTACTGCCATTTTCCCAGGAACTCAGCGTCGACTGCGCAACGGGAGTTTGGCCGGCCGGCAAATAGGGTCCCATTGCATGTCGCAATTGCTTATGGGTTAACCCCTTGGCCTTTCGTCTCTGCCGGAGCAATTGTGCAAATGGAGTAATGGCCATGGCCCAGCGTCAATATTTGTCGAATTGATATATTATCAATATCGCTGTTATCAATAATAACACAAATATCTTCCCGTGACTTCACTGAATTGAGGTGTGTTGGTTTGCTCCGATTCGGAAGTTCACGTAGCCGCTCAGTCAGCAGATGTCACTGGCCGGGACAGCGTTCTGCCGAACTTATTTTGAGATTGGAAGCGGTTTTCAGGTCGGCGAGGTTCTTGTGATCTCGTTCCAGCGCTCGACGATCAATACCGGCACGACTCGAACCAATCCTGCCGATATGCAGGGCGAGCGTTCATGTCCGGGATTGAAGCGGGTCGCGCGCCTGGCGCATCAGGCGGATAAATACATCTTCCAGCGAAGGTTGTACCGGCTCGACGGACAATCCGTGTGTTGCGCAAAACTTTTCAATTTGCGGACCGGGCGTCGCTCCGGCCTCGCTGCTCACATGGAGGACCGAGCCGAAAGTCGCGACCTGCTCAACGCCCGGGATCTTTCGAAAGTCGTCCGAGTACTTTTGAATGTCCTGACCGCTGACCGCCCAGGTGATCAAATTCTGCATCGCGATGACCTCTTCCGGTGTTCCTGCAGCCAGTATGCTGCCGTACGCAATGTAGGCAAGGCGGTGACATCGCTCCGCTTCATCCATGTAGTGGGTGGACACCAAAACCGTGATCCCGGACGCGGAAAGATGATGGATCTCCTCCCAGAAGTCCCGCCTCGCCTTGGGATCGACCCCGGCGCTCGGTTCATCGAGCAGCAATAGCCTCGGTTGACGCATGAGACAGGAAGCGAGCGCGAGACGCTGTTTCCAGCCGCCCGAGAGCGTGCCCGCAAGTTGATCGCGGCGGCCTGTGAGCCCGAGTTGTTCGAGCGCTTGGCTGACCGCTTCCCTGCGCTGCCGGATGCCGAACATACGTGCGATGAAATCCAGGTTTTCGGCGATGGTCAGGTCCTCCCACAGCGAGAATTTCTGCGTCATGTAGCCGACCAGACGCTTGATTT
>JAKEEL010000278.1 GCA_022616595.1 Methylococcaceae bacterium | reverse complement strand
CGAGACCGTTCCGGCGCAGGAAATCCTGGGTCTTCAGATACAGAAAACGAAACTCCTTCGTTGCGGCGGATTCGTAGACCGGCGGGAAGCGCATCTCGTCGCACATCAGGATCAGGAAGTTTGGCCGCTTGCCGGCAAACGATCCGGGCCGCCGTTCGCGCGGCTTCGCGCTCACGGGCTCGGCCGCGCGCGGGAGGCCGAGGACTCCGGCCGTGGCCGCGGCCACGCCGCCTTGCAGGAAGCGACGACGGCTCAGCTCCAGGCTTTCGTCCGGTTCCGGGGGTTCGGGCATATCGCGATGAGTCATGTTCTTTTTCTCCTTTCCAAAGTCAGCCTTCGGATAATGAGTTTTATTAACCTGCCGTTTGCCCGCCTAGTCTGGCGCAGACCAGTTCGTAATACAATACCCTGTTTTTATCGCTACGATCTCGCGCGGTTTGTAGAGAACACATGGAAAGGTTTACACCAACCGCCTTTTCGGGCTAAATTCGAATCGTATGAAAACCGGGTTACCTTCACCATGCGTACTGGCAGCCGGAATCCTGGTTTTTGTCCTCGGTACTTCACTTTATGCAGAGGAACTCCGCGACTTGAACCCTCCGCGCAAGATTTACGTCCTGGTCCACGGCGCCTGGGCCGGCGGCTGGGCATTTCAACGACTCGCAGAGCTGATCGGACAGGCTGGACACCTGGTTTACCGGCCGACTTTGACGGGCCTCGGTGAACGGGTACACTTGGCCAGCCCTTCGATCCGGTTGGAAACGCACATTCAGGACATCATCAACGTAATCGAGTTCGAAGATCTTCGGCAAGTCATCCTGGTCGGCCACAGCTACGGAGGGATGGTGATCAGCGGGGTGGCCGGCAGGATCCCGGAACGATTGGCGGCCCTGATCTTTATCGATGGCCATGTACCCGAGAATGGCGAGTCAATGTTCGATCTTATTTCCTTGGAGCGGAAACAAAAACTGATCGGCATCGCCAAGGATCAGGGGGAGGGATGGCGAATCCCGCCGCAGTGGACAAATCCGGAAAAGGATGTCCCGCACCCCTTGGCGACCTTTCAGGATCCGGTAACAATCGGGAAGCTCGATGCGTCGGTTTTACCCGGCAGTTATATTCTGACCATCGAACCCGGCGCAAGCCAGGATGACTTCAGCGGAAGCGCTTTGAGGGCCAGGAATCGGGGTTGGAAGGTAAACGAGTTGCCGACCGGCCACAATCCACATTGGTCGATGCCCGGGAAGCTCGCGGAAATCTTGCTCGACATAGGTTCGATGCAGTCGAACTGAACGTAAACATTACCCCGGATATTTGATCGATCATGGGAGCTTGAAGCATGAAACCTGATGCCTTGGTGTTCGTGGCCGCACTCGTATTGACGTCTTGTTCCGAGCCGGAAGAATCAAAAATAGAGTACAACAAAATAGAATATAACAAAGGCCGGCAGCGGGCCGAGGTCGAAGGCTGTCATTGCAATACCGCTCTATCCAAGACAGTTGAGGCGGAAACCAACCCGCAAGGCAAGGGCTGGGCGGACGGTTACGTGGAAGCCTGCATCCGTTTCAGGCAGGAGCGACGTTGCTGAGCTCTTCTTAAAATTAAATTACTGCAATGTGCCCGCGGTTATCGCGGTTGGGATCTCGGTCGGGAGAAGGGGCGGGGGTCGCAAAACATTCAGGCGTTTGACGCATTCATTTTTCGATGTGTCGTCAAACGCCTTGAACGTTCAACAAAAGTCAGGCCATTGATTTGGCCGTTTCGTAAATTTTCTCGGCGTCGAGAACCAGGTCATTGGTTTCGAAGAGACGGGCGATGCAGGCGCGATGCAGTGCGAGTTTTAAGGTTCCGAAACCGATCGCTCCCCAGACGATCTTGCCGTTTCGGTCCTTGCCGCGGTCCATCATGTCGGTTCCTTCGATGCCTATGGGAGGGGTGGCATTGGCATCGGCCATCAACTCGATGTTCCGATTATCGGCCCAATGGTGGGTGTTCAGCAACTGAACGCCGGCGGCGCCGGTCGCAAAAATAATCTGGGCATCGGCGATGGCCTGTCCGCGGTCATCGTTGGTCAGGGCCTCCGCCGGCGACAAGTCCACTCCGAAGCGTTCCTTCATATCGCTGCAAGCCTTTTCCGCCCGGACCATTTGCCGTGAGGTGATGACGACCGATGCGCCTTCTGTTGCAAGCATGACTCCGGCACGCTGGCCCACCGGTCCGGTGCCCGCGAGAATCACGGCTTTTTTACCGGCGAGCACACCGCTGGTAGCGAGTTTCGCGATGCCTGCCGCAGCGGTCGTATTACTGCCGTTGCTGTCCAACATGACCGATACCCGGAAATCGGCGAAGAATTTCTTTTGCACGGCTTTCAACAGGTCCTGTCCTTCAACCAGATCGCTCCCTCCGATAAAAATGGCGGTATTTTTCTTGTCTTTCGGTGCACGGGTGAAAATGCAGCCCTCAACCAAAGCTCCCACATTGTACGGTGTGACTCCGCCGTGACCGATGACACGGTCTGCCCCCCCGTCATAAGCGACTACGGTATCGAAGACGGCGGGATGGGTATCCGTATCGAACTGAAATAAAAGTTTTTTCATTATTTGACCTCACGTAGTTTCTTTCGGTGATCAATTCCATTCGGCTTTCCGAGGCGCCTCATCGAACAGGGTGCGATTTGACGATCTGAACAAAGAATCCATGCGTGCCAAGGCAGTTAACCGGTCAGATTTAAAAATAACCGTTAATGATAAGCGATTTCGAGAACCACGGAAATATTCATTTTCAAATTCGCCCGATACCACTATTATCCACTCTGTTTTATAATTTTACGTTAATTTCAAATTTTTCAATAATCGCTGGGAGCAAGGCATGACAAAAGAACAACAAATTCAAGGTTTTCTCGATCAATTGGCCAGCAGTGCATCGACGCCCGGGGGAGGAGGGGCGGCGGCGATCATGGGGGCGATGGGCGCCGCGCTGGTCAGCATGGTGTGCAACCTGACGATCGGTAAAGAAAAATACAAGGCTGTCGAGGACGAATTGAAAACCGTTCTCGATGACTCGGAAAAACTGCGGGCCCGGCTGACCGAACTGATTCAGGCCGATGTGGAAGTATTCGACCGGGTAATGGCTTCCTACGGAATGCCGAAGGGAACCGACCACGAAAGGGCTGCAAGAAGCGCGGAAATTCAGGCTGCATTGAAAGCCGCGACCGACGTTCCCTTGGAATGCGCGAAGGCCAGTGCGGAGGTGATCAAATTGAGTCGATCGGTTGCGGAAAAAGGTAACCTGAATGTGATCAGCGATGCGGGTGTCGCGGTACTTGCGGGCTTCGCGGCGCTCAAAGCCGCGGCGTTGAACGTAAAGATTAATATCGGCGGGATCAAGGATGCGGAGTTCGTTGCAAGCCGACGCCGGCAACTATTCGAGGTGGTCGATGGTTGCGGATGGAATACAGACGAGATCTATCGAATTGTCGAAAGCAAGTTGTAGGTTTTTCCTGCTGTGCCGGGATAACGCTTCGATCGTTGGCTCGGCCAGGGGCAGCGATCTCCCTGGTTCGAGCCAACGAAACGGCTTTGCGCGGCACCACGGTAAATTTGCGCTAACCTCCTAATCAAGGTGTGACACCTCGTGTAGAATTTTGAGTCATGCGCAAATAGTCAAAAACCAAACGGATATTCCGGTG
>JAKEEL010000277.1 GCA_022616595.1 Methylococcaceae bacterium | reverse complement strand
GGTTTCGGGTGGAAATCTGCTGACCGATTTCGATGCGGCCGAAACGTGATTGACAGACCCGAAGGATATAGAGTAATTTCCCGCGTGGCAAAAAGGGCTGCTGTTTTTTCAATCCCTCGCCGCCTTCCTGTTTTCATACGGCCGACTAGCGCAATCTGGAAATCAATGCCGAGTCCTTGATCCGGACTGTTGTATCGGCCGGACCAAATTGCAGCGGTTCATCGACCGCCAAGACAATCGATTCATGACTGGACGAAATATCCTATTACTATGCATTCTTGCGGTAATCACCGCAGGCGGAGCCGTGTATTGGCTGCTGCCCGAGCCGCAGCAGCCGGGACCGTTCGGGCCCGATCCCGAGAGCGCGGCGCAATCGCTGGACCAGGGCGAGCCCCCTTGTCCGGACGCCCGCCCCGAGTGGCGCGCGAAGCAGGTGATCGAAGGAGTGACCCTCGAAGAATCGCCGGATTGCACGCCCGATAATCCCCATGCGGTGGCGGCGTTTGTGAAAGGAACCAATCATGTCGGGATGCACACCCTGATGCAGTCCGGGTTGTCGACCGATGCCCTGGTGCTCGAGAACGACCGCGATGGCGACGGAGACCCGGACGATATTCATATTCGCCTGGAAGTCGCCGAACTCAACGGACATTCACCCGATGTCGATTTTCCGATACCGATTTACACCATCGCGCCCGGCATCCAGCCCGGATTCTGGGTGTTCACGCCGAAGCTGAACGGGATGGCAACCTATAACTTCGGAAGTTACGAGGCGAGCCCCTTACTGCGGCCTCCCTCGCCGACGATCCGCGTCGAGGCCGGAGACCGCGTGAAGATTACGCTCGAGAACACCCATTACCTTCCGCATACGATCCATCTGCACGGGGTCGACCACCGCTATTATCTCGACCACCCGATGCATGACGGCCAACGGGGCAATGACGGTGTTTCGGAAACCAGCCATATCCCGGTCATGCCGGGCGAGGTCTTCACTTATGAAATTACGCCGCGGCAGCCGGGTACGCAACTGTACCACTGCCACGAACAGGCGCCGATCCACGTCGGCATGGGGCTCATGGGAATCTTCGTGGTCGAGGAGAACCGTCCCGACAACTGGGTACAAACGCTGAATGTCGGGGCAGGGCGCGTGCGCCATCCCTCGGTGGCTGTGAAGGAGACATATTGGGCCGAGTATGACCTGATCTATCAGGAGGTGGACAAGGAACTCAATGAACTCATCACTCAGTCGAACGACCCGCGGCGGATCGGGCTGCTGACCACCCGTGGCTACGATGTGACCCAGGCCAAGCCGGAGTATTTCCTGCTCAACGGCCGCTCGTTTCCTTATACCCTGCGCGAATCCCTGGTCGTGGTGGAGCCCGACCGGAAGGTCAAGATCCGCATGGCAAACGGCGGCAGCGACGAGGGGATCGCGATCCATTCCCATGGCCACAAACCGACGATCACGCATTACGACGGTGTACCGCATAATCCTCTGGCCTGGGTGCAGCGCGACGTATTCGACCTCGATCCCGCGCAACGCTACGACCTCGAACTCGACACGGTCGATGACGGACTCCACAGCTTCGGCCCCGGTGTGTGGATGATGCACGATCACCGTGAAAAGGCGACCACGAGCCACGGCCAGTTCCCGGGCGGCAATATTACGCTGATCGTGTACCGCTCGTTCCTCGGCGAGAATGGACTGCCGGCGATGCACGGGATGGATTTGGCGCCCTACTTCACGCCCACCTTCTATGAACGCAAGGTGCCGGTCTGGCAGGCGATCGATCCGAGCGGATCCCTGGCCGACCCGGCACCGGAATCGCCCTCGCTGACCGGACCTCTTTTATTGTTCTTTGCGGCCGGTCTTGGCGCGGGCGGCCTGGTGCTGCTTGTATTATTCCGGAGAAGGGGCCGCGGCGAGCCCGACTGATTGTTACTGCAATGTTTCGAGTTCGCGTTCCACGACCGGGGCGGGCAACGGCACGTAACCGTCCTTCACGACAGTCTGCTGGCCTTGCCGGGACAGAACCAGTCTGAGAAATTCCTGTTCCAGGGGAGGAAGCGGCTTGTTCGGATGTTTGTTCACGTAGATATATAGAAATCGGGCCAGCGGGTATTTTCCGCTCATCGCATTTTCGGCTGTAGCTTCGATAAAATCCTCGCCATCGGCTTTCGCGAGCGGCACCGCTCTGACATTCGAAGTGGTATAACCGATCCCCGAATATCCGATCGCATTCGGCGAGGTGCTGACCGACTGAACCACAGACGCGGAACCCGGCTGTTCGTTCACATTGGACTTGAAATCGCCCTTGCAGAGGGCTTTCTCCTTGAAATAACCATAGGTCCCCGAGACCGAATTGCGTCCGAATAATTGAATCGCGCTGCTCTCCAGGCTGCCCTGCACGCCCAACTGTCCCCAGCGATCGATGTTGTCAGGATATCCGCAGCTTCGGGTGGAAGAAAATACCGCATCGATCTGAGGCAGCGTCATGCCCTGCACGGGGTTGTCCATATTTACGAATACCGCCAGCGCATCGATCGCGACCCGGACCGCGGTCGGTTTGTAACCAAAGGCGTCTTCGAAAACCTCGATTTCCTTATCCTTCATCTTACGGCTCATCGGACCCAGGTTCGCGGTGCGTTCGGTCAATGCAGGGGGCGCGGTCGACGAACCCGCGGCCTGAATCTGGATATTGACGTTGGGATACTCCCGATTGAATTCTTCGGCCCAGAGTGTCATCAGGTTTGCGAGGGTATCGGAGCCTGTACTCGACAAATTTCCGGAGACCCCGCTGGCTTTCTGATAAGCCGGAATTGTGCTGTCGACCTCGGTGAGCGCGGAGACCGATCCCGAAACCACCAGGGTTATGAAGGAAACAGCCAGGGTACGACGATTTACTCTTATCATGAAGTTCTCCGATGTTATCAACTGGATCGGGTGCCGATCACACACCACTCGGAGGATATTATGACAGTTGTGTTACAGTTTCATGACAGCGTCTTCTTGATTTTTCAGAATCCGCTCCTCAGGGAACCGAACACTGAAGCAACTGCCTTTTCCGACCTCGCTCTTGATCTTCAGTTCGCCGCCATGCCGATTCACCACATGTTTCACGATCGCAAGGCCCAAACCGGTTCCTCCCTGTTGACGAGAGCGATTCACATCGACCCGATAAAACCTTTCAGTCAATCGGGGGATAAATTCGGCGGCGATGCCCTCTCCGGCATCGATCACATCGAGACGCGCGTTCGCGCCCTCATCAACCCAACCTACCGTGACAACGGATTCCGCGGGGGAATATTTCAAGGCATTCGTAATCAGATTGGATACCGCGCTGCGTAATTCGGTTTCGTTCCCGAGCACCGCGGCCGAAGATTCGATCTGGAGTTGGATTCTGGCCGGCGTCGGCTGCAGCGCGGAGAGCTCATGACACAATCCGGTCAGCATTTCCGGCATATCGACATATTGATTCACGACATCCGGAATTTTGGTTTCAAGCCGCGTCAGTAACATCAAATCATCCACCAAGGCCCGCATCCTCGCGGCCTGCTCGGCCATGCTGTCGACCGATCGAACCCAGCGATCCGGGGGCATGTCCGGGAATTCCTGAAGATTTTCCAGATAGCCGGTCAGTACGGTCAGGGGGGTGCGCAATTCATGCGAAACGTTCGCGACAAAATCGCGGCGCATGGTCTCCATCTGCTTGATACGCGTGATGTCCTGGGCGAGCAATAATCGCAGGCCTTTACCGTACCGGACGATGCGAATCCCGATGATCGTATCGGGATTGCGCGGCGCCGGGATCGAGATTCCTTTTTCATAGTTCCTGAAGGCCAGATGACCGGTGAACTTCGGGTGCCGAACCAGATTGCCGATATGTTGGCCGATATCGGTGTTTTTGAGGCCCAAGAGCCGCCCGGCCGCGCTGTTGAACCAATGGATTTCATCGTTGGGCCCGAGCACCACGGTGCCGTCCGGCAAGGCGGCCGTCGCTTTTCTGAAACGGTTCAGGATTTTTCCGAGACGCTTCTTGCGGCGTTTGTCCTGGCGTTTCAGGCGCGAAAGATCATAATAGACCTCCCGCCAAATTCCATTGCTCGCGGGACGAATCGCTCCCGCCCCGCGGCGCAGCCAGCGTTCCAGGCGGTATAGATTGATCAGATGGCGGGCGAGATAGGCGAGCAAACCGAGGAACAGCGCGGCGCTCAGTTCATTCGTCAGCCACCCGGCGCCGAACGAAGCGAACAGATACAGTAGAAATCTGTAGGCCTCGGACTGCCAGGGATTCGGCATTTATTCCCCTTGCAGAGAAAATCGATAGCCGAATCCGCGGACCGTCTGGACCAGTTCCTCACGCTGAAAGCGCGCCAAAATTTTCCTGAGCCGCCGGATATGAACATCGACGGTGCGCTCTTCGATGTAGGTACTCCGTCCCCATACATGGTCGAGCAATTGGCCCCGGCTGTAGACTTTGTCCGGATGGGTCATGAAAAATTCCAGCAATCGATACTCGGTTGGACTCAGGGCCACTACTGTATCATCGATTTTCAGTCTGTGCTCGTCCAAACTGAGAACGATCCCTTTTTGTTCGATGCGCTCGGTATTTTCGGGTGCCGCGCTGCGCCTCAGTACCGCCCGGATCCGCGCGACCAATTCCTTCGGGGAAAAGGGTTTGCAAATGTAATCATCCGCGCCGACATCGAGTCCGCGCACCTTGTCTTCCTCTTCGCTGCGCGCGGACACCAAAATCACCGGGATATCGGAATAGCTTTTATCCCGTTTCAAACGCCTGCACCATTCCACACCGCTGATGCCGGGCAGCATCCAGTCCAGAAGAATTATGCTCGGCGCATTGTCTTTCAGACAACGTTCCGCCATCTGGACGTCGGGAACCCCTTGAACGATAAACCCGACCTGCTCCAACAGCATGGCCAGCATATCGCGGATCGAGGGTTCATCTTCTACAAGCAGGATCTTGATATCCATGGGACGAATAAATCCGGAACATACCCAGAGGCATTCAATTCGAATGCGCTTTCGGCGCGGCAAAGAGATTTCTGGGCCGGAATCTTATCGGTCGATTGTTACAGTTCCGTGACACCACCTCTCGCAAAATGCCCGGACAGCCGGTGGCGCATCACCGCCCTGCACATCTCGCATTCCGAGTGCCTGGCAATAAAACACCGTATCCGCGGGCTCAAGCGGCCTTGCTGAATACGATCTCCTCGTCCCTTGCGTCCACGCGGATCGTGTCTCCGGGCCCGAACTTCCCTGACAAAATATCCTCCGCGAGCCGATTCTCCAGTTGCTGCTGAATCGCGCGCTTCAAGGGTCGCGCGCCATAGATCGGATCAAAGCCCGCCTCGCCGAGCTTCTCGAGCGCGGAATCGCTGACGTCGAGCACCAACTCTCGTTCTGCGAGACGTTTTTTCAGATATTGAATCTGAATCCGGGTGATGGCCCGCAATTGTTCGCGGCCCAGCGGATGGAATACCACCGATTCATCGAGCCGATTCATGAACTCAGGACGAAAGTAGCGCGCAACGATGTCCATGACCGCGGTTTTCATGCGCTCGTAGTTTTGCTCGCCCGAAAGTTCCTGAATGCGGTCGGAGCCGAGATTGGAAGTCATCACGATCACCGAGTTCCGGAAATCCACGGTCCGTCCCTGACCGTCGGTCAGGCGGCCGTCGTCGAGCACCTGGAGCAGCACGTTGAATACGTCCGGATGCGCTTTTTCGACTTCGTCCAGCAAGATCACGGAATACGGTTTGCGGCGCACCGCTTCGGTCAGATAGCCGCCCTCCTCGTAACCGACATATCCGGGAGGTGCTCCGATCAAGCGCGCGACCGAATGTTTTTCCATGAACTCCGACATATCGATCCGCACCATGAATTCCTCGCTGTCGAACAGAAACTCGGCGAGCGCCTTGCACAATTCGGTCTTGCCGACGCCGGTCGGACCTAGGAATAGGAACGATCCATTCGGACGCCCCGGATCGGAAAGTCCGGCGCGGCTGCGGCGGATCGCATTGCTGACCGCGCGGATCGCCTGCTCCTGGCCGACCACGCGCCTGCCGATCACCTCCTCCATGTTAAGCAGCTTCTCGCGTTCCCCCTCGAGCATCTTGGCGACCGGGATGCCGGTCCAGCGCGACACGACCTCCGCGATCTCCTCGTCGGTCACTTTGTTGCGCAAGAGCCGCGTCTCCTGATCTTCGGCCTCGGATGCGAACTTCAGTTCCTTCTCCAATTTCGGGATCACACCGTATTGCAATTCCGACATCCGGGTCAGGTCGGAGGCACGGCGCGCGGTTTCAAGCTCCTGACGCGCATATTCGAGCTTCTCTTTTATACTGGCAGTTCCCTGTACGGCCGCTTTTTCGGCTTTCCAGATCTCATCCAGATCGGCGAATTCCTTTTCCAGATTGTCGATTTCGAACTGGAGGATTTCCAGTCTCTTCCGGGAGGCTTCGTCGGTTTCCCGCTTCAAGGCCTCGCGCTCGATCTTGAGTTGGATCAGTCGCCGCTCGAGCCGGTCCATTGCTTCGGGTTTCGAATCGATTTCCATGCGAATCCGGCTGGCCGCCTCATCGACCAGATCGATCGCCTTGTCCGGCAACTGCCGGTCGCTGATATAACGGTGCGACAGAGCCGCCGCGGCCACGATCGCGGGGTCGGTGATCTCGACGCCGTGATGCAGTTCGTAGCGCTCTTTGAGGCCCCTGAGGATCGCAACCGTATCCTCGACCGAGGGTTCATCGACCAGGACTTTCTGGAAACGCCGCTCGAGGGCCGCGTCCTTTTCGAGATACTTGCGGTATTCATCGAGCGTGGTCGCGCCGACGCAGTGCAACTCGCCGCGCGCCAATGCGGGCTTCAGCATGTTGCCCGCGTCCATCGCGCCTTCGGCCTTGCCGGCCCCGACCATCGTGTGCAATTCGTCGATGAACAGAATGATCTGTCCTTCCTGTTTCGCGATGTCGTTCAACACGGCTTTCAGCCGCTCCTCGAATTCGCCGCGGAATTTCGAACCCGCGATCAGGGAGGCCATATCCAAAGCCAGGAGACGCTTGTTTTTCACGCCTTCGGGCACTTCTCCGTTGATAATGCGCTGGGCGAGTCCCTCGACGATCGCGGTCTTGCCGACGCCCGGCTCACCGATCAGGACCGGATTGTTCTTGGTGCGCCTCTGCAGAACCTGAATCGTGCGCCGGATCTCGTCGTCCCGGCCGATGACCGGATCGAGCTTCCCCTGTTCGGCCCGCTGGGTCAGGTCCACCGTGTATTTTTCGAGCGCCTGACGCTGCTCTTCGGCATTCGGATCGTTTACCGGCTGCCCGCCGCGCACCTGATCGATCACCTTTTCCAGGACGCTTCGGGTCAGGCCGGCTTTCGTAAGCAGGTCCGCGAGGCCGCCCCGTGCTTCGAGCGCCGCGAGCAAAAACAATTCGCTGGAGATATAGGCGTCTTTTCTTTTCTGAGCCAGCTTGTCGGTCAGATTCAAGAGTCGGCCCAGTTCCTGCGATATTTGTACGTCGCCCCCGCTACCCTCCACGGTGGCCATGCGGTCCAGCTGTTCTCCGAGCCGGGCGCGCAGTTGATTCACATTCACGCCGGCCTGCGACAGGAGTTGCCGGATCGTCCCGCCTTCCTGGTCGAGCAGCGCGACCAGGACATGGGCCGGCTCGATGTATTGATGATCCCTGCCCAATGCGAGGCTTTGCGCCTCGCCGAGCGCCATCTGGAATTTACTGGTCAGTTTGTCCATCCTCATGATCGAAGGCTGATGGTTCGTATGAAAGCTGCTGAATCAATGGTGGCTGCGCGCGTGCATTTCAAGCTACAAAAGGAAACTGCGGAATTATTGCGGTACTCCATAGCGGCCGGCGTATGTTTATTTCGCACTCCAAAATCTTGTGAAAGCAAAACCGCTTAATCCTCCCCAAAAAACCAAATAAAAATTCATAATTAAAAGTTGCAAGCTAATATCACCAACCCCTCTGGAAAAATCAATTAGTTGATCCAATATCAGAAGACCAAGCAGAAGAAACGAGAGAAACTTCAATACTTTTAGTGTCATATGGAAAAAGAAGTAGCTCAGCGTGACAAAACCGATTAAAAAATGGAACAGGCTATGAGTCAGCATTTCCAACGATAAAAGGTTGATTTTAAATGCCGTAACTAAAAAGAAAAGCAATATCGAGCCGCTAACAAAGAAAAACCAAAATAATTTCATTTTCTGCCCTCGTCATCAATCGGGAACCCAACAGCATTAACATGATACATTACTAAATTCCGGGTGCACCATGAGCTTATAGATCTGGAATGGCGAACATTCGAGGATTCGAAACCGCGGATCCCCGGTTCAACGTCCATCTCACCGCACTGTTTCCCCGGAAACTCCATGCGCGAAGTCCTGCGACCAGAAAATCATCAATACTCCGGCCCCGATCAACAGAATCTGGTACAGCGTGCTGGTAAAGTCGGTCTTTCTGTTCAGTGTCGGGATCAGATCCGCGACCGCGATATAGATGAAACTGGACGCCGCGAAAGCCAGCAGGTAGGGAAGCAGATGGTCCAGTCCGTTCAAACCGAAATAGGCGGCCACTCCCCCGAAAACAGTCGTGACGCTTGCCAGAATGTTCCATAACAGCGCCTTCGTGGATTCATAACCGCTCTGCAGCAAAATTGCAAAATCGCCGACCTCCTGCGGAATTTCGTGCGTCGCGACTGCGAGGCTGGTCACGATCCCGAGATGGATATCGGTCAGGAACGCGGCGCCGATCAGTATGCCGTCGACAAAATTATGGATCGCATCCCCGAGCAGGATCAGGACTCCCGAGGGATGCGGTTGAGGATTTTCTGCATGCTCGTGGAGCGCACGACTCCCGTTATGTGAATGCCGCCATAACAATAGCTTTTCAAGCAAAAAAAAGGTCAGGATTCCGCTCAGCAAGGTCAGAGAAATATCATGCAAGCTCTCGCTGCCGGCACCTTCGAAAGCATGCGGAATCAGCCCGCTGAACGAGGCCGATAGTAGTGCGCCGATCGCGAAGCTGACCCCATGGGGTAGCATTCGGGCCCGCTTGCGTTCCGGCAGGCAAAGAAAGATCGAGGCCGCGAGCACGCTCAGAATCCCTCCCAGCAGGGTGAAAACGATAATCCAAACAAGTAAATGCATTCTATGCTCGAGGTCGGTGGTTTTCGGAGTGTAAAGCATAGAAACATCACAATAACATTTCAATCGGAATGTTCTGATCGCCTGGCTTTCGAAATCGGCTCGAGGGATGATCGGGACTCTGGACAACACAAGCGGCGTCAGGGATACTTCCCTCCCTTTATTCAATCCAAACAACATCAATAATCCGGAGACAAGCAGATGGGCTTCATGCAGGGTAAACGCGTCTTGATCGTGGGTCTGGCAAGCAATCGTTCGATTGCCTGGGGCATCGCCCGGGCCATGCATCGCGAAGGCGCGCAGCTCGCGTTTACCTATCAGAATGACAAGCTGCGGGACCGCGTGGTCAAAATGGCCGCCGAGTGCGGGTCATCCATCGCGGTAGAATGCGATGTCGCGAGCGACGAACACATTAAAAATGTTTTTGACCTTTTGTCCTCGAAATGGGACGGCCTGGAAGGCATCGTGCATTCGGTTGCCTATGCGCCCAGAGAAGCGCTCGAAGGCGAATATCTGGATTCGGTTACGCGGGAGAACTTCGCAATCGCGCACGACATCAGTTCGTACAGCTTCGCGGCGCTTGCCAAAGCAGGCCAATCCATGCTGGAAGGCCGGAACGCTGCGCTTCTTACGATGAGCTATCTGGGCGCGGAAAGGGTCATTCCGAACTATAACGTGATGGGAATTGCAAAGGCCAGCCTCGAGGCCAACGTGCGCTATATGGCCTCCTCGCTCGGTCCGAAAGGAATCCGCGTGAACGCGATTTCGGCCGGACCGATCCGCACGCTCGCCGCCTCGGGGATCAGCAATTTCCGTCAGATGCTCGGCAAAGCCGCGGAAGCCTCGCCGCTGCGCAAGAATGTCACGATCGAGGAAGTCGGCAATGTCGCGGCTTTTCTCTGCTCGGATCTCGCATCCGGGATCACCGGCGAGATCACCTATGTGGATGCCGGTTATAACATTACAGGCTTCGGGGGACTTTCCTGATCATTCCAATCGGGCGGAGGCCCATTTGGCGACCTGTTTCGGAGCTGTCGATTCAAACGACACCGATGCATTCCTGGCCCGCT
>JAKEEL010000054.1 GCA_022616595.1 Methylococcaceae bacterium | reverse complement strand
TCCATGGGCGAGCAAGTGTTGCTGGTCGTCGCGCGCCGGGCACATCGCGTGATCGCCACAGCCTATTTTCTGGTCGGTCGAGCCACGTTGTACGGCCGTTATTGGGGATGTACCGAAGAGGTTCCTGGACTGCACTTTGAAGCCTGTTATTATCAGGGCATCGAATTCTGCATCGAGAATAAAATGGTGCGGTTCGAACCCGGAGCACAAGGCGAACACAAAATCAGCCGCGGATTTCTCCCGACCCTCACCTGGTCCGGTCATTGGATCAAAGACCCTCGATTCAGAGCCGCGATCGGAGAATTCCTGGATCGGGAAAATTTTCGGATGAATCAGTATATTCGTGACCTAAACCAACATTCTCCTTACCGGGACGGCTTGATGAACACAGGTGAACCGTCGTGATCCGGCGGCTGAACTTGCAAGTCCTCCAGTTTAAAACGGTATTCCTGATTCTCGATTTCCACGTTGACTTTTCCGAGCCCCGAAACAGGCTCGGATTCGACGATTGAATCCCATACCGATTTGTGGTTGTAGCGAACCAAGAGATCCTTCCCCGCCATGATCAGCGAGTCGTTCTTCTTCCGGCACTCGGAGATCCATTTCTCGCGCTCAACCACGGCGTTTCCCAGCAGCGCATGATCCTGTTGATAAAGGCTCAGCTGCTCCTGCAACGCGCGATATTGCGCGATGATGTCCTGTATTTTTCCGTGGTCACTTTCGATCCGCTCGACGAGCACGGCATTATTTTCCTTAAGGGCCGCATTCAAACTCTGTTGCTGCTGGATCTGCTGCTGGTTGATGGAAATTTCAGTTTTGGTCTTTGCCAATTCGGCCTCCAGTTCGGAGTTCTTTTCTTGCAGCGCTTTTTTTTCCGACGCTAACTGGCGGAGCAATCCCTGAGCCTTGCGCAATGCCTGGTTGGCCGGGCTTTCCTGTTCGGCATGCGATACACCTGCCGCGATCGCGCTAAGAACCAACAGCGCGGCGAGCCAAGTCGCGCGTCCGGCAATCCTGTCCCCGCTCGCTAAGATCATAAAAGGACCCGATTCATTCTTCGCGACACTAAAGATCGGCGGTCACGTCAAGCAGCAAGGAATCGATGCCCAGAGGCGGGCCATCGATCGCGTTCGCGGAAAACCAGCGCAACTGCAGCCAGGTATGGTACGTCAGGCCGAAACGGCCTCCGATGATGAAACCCTTGGCATCCGTGCCGCCGAAATGAAAATTGGAATCGGTGAAGGCGTCGAGTACGGCATTTCGCTCCAGGTATTTGTAGTGCAAAAACACGTTCCAGTCGGCCCATTTGCGGATCGTGGGCCATCCGACCTGAAGGATCGCCTGCCAAGCGTTGACCCGGGTCGGGAATTGGATTCCGGTTCGATCGAAAACCTCGTTCTCGTTGAACCCGAAGTTGCGCGCATAATCCGCGGTCGCAATCACATGGATCGGCGCGAAACCGGCATAGTCGTAGCGGCCAGTTACGTTGAAGACATGAAACTTCGATGCCAAAGCGAACAACTGGGTTTCCGGGTTATTGTCATTCCGGATGTCGAACATATTGTTCCCTTTCTGGACGAACAACGGAGCTGTCCCGTCCTCAGCGGTCGAATTGAACGAATTGCGCATGCCCTCGACATTCTTGTAGTGATAATAGGCCACTCCAAATTTCAGATTCGATTGGTTTTCAAAGGTCCATTCGAGGCCGGTCTGTCCGCCGAACAGCCACTTGTTATTGAAATCGAACTCGGTCTCCTGCAACGGAGTGATCCCGGTCGTGAGGAAAAAGATCCGTCCGCTTTGATCCATCGCATAGAGCGAATCGTCCGATCCCAGATCGGCCCTGAATTGCGCGAACAGTCCCTCGAAACTCAGATCCTCGTCCCACACGAGATTGGTAAAAAACCACGGGTTCGGCACGCGACCCGCCTGCAGCGTCAGCCATTTGAAACCGTCGGAATTATAGCGTTCGTGTTGCAGATAGGCCCAATCGAGCTCAATCTGATAACGCCCCCCATAGTTGCCGAGCGATTGATTGGTGGATACCGGACTTCGGAGATTCCCGGTTGTCACTCGGAAGCCGGCCAGCAGGTCATCGGTCACCGCGATGTTCATTCCGAGGCGCGCCCGAATCTGTCCGAAATAGCGGTCTACCGTGGTATTGAGAAACGCAGCCCGACCCGCCGGAATGATCCCGCCCGCCGCATTGATCGCATTGAAATCCAGGTAACTGTTCGGAATGTTGTCCGGTGCGTAGAAAATATCGGCGTTCCTGACCCGCAAATCACCGAAAAAGTTGACCCTTGATAGCCAATTCGGCAACGCGTCCTTTGTTCCCCAGCGTTCCTCTTTCGCGGTTTGTTTGACATCCTTCAGCACGTCCTCGCGCAGCTCGGCCTTCACCTGTTGCCGAATTTCGTCGCGTACGATCTGCGGGACATAAGGCACCCGGATCACGTCCGACTTCGCGGTCGAGGCCGCCGCCCCGGCAGCGGCGGTTTCCGCTGCCGCCGGGCCCGCGGGATTCGACGCACCGGCCTGTTTCGCGTCCGCGGCGGCTTTGGCTTCCGCCTTTTTAATCAGCGTCCTGGCCTTTTCTTTGGACAAAAGACCCTCTTCAACGAGCGCTTCAATCAGATTCAAGGTCGTATTTTTGATCTCGAGCAACTCCCGTTTTTCGTCAGCCCTTGCTAAGGTAATGAAAACGACGTTACTAATTATTATTAGAATTACCAAAGGCCGGCGTAGGAGATAGAACATATCTGAATTCAATTCTTATACTGCATTTATAGTCGGGCTCAGACCCCTATCCGGAATCGGATGGTTTTGCCCAGGACATCGGACGGAGGCTGTTCGGACAGCGCGACGATGCGCTGCAAAGCTTTCTCGATGGTTGAATCAAGAACCTTGTCCCCGGTCGAGCCTTTCAATGCCGGATACAATTGCCCGGTTTCTGCAATTCGGAAGCTGACCACAACCTTGTAATTCCGGCTTCTGATCTCATCAACTTCGTTGAGCACATCTTCGATCTGTCGCTTCAAGACAGACGCAAAGCGGGTCTGCGGGTCAGAGCCTCCCCCGCCCAGAAGACCACGCCCGCCCTTGCGCGCGGCCAGACCGAAGGCATCCGAACCCGCGCCGCCCTCCGCATCCAGGCCCAGATCCCCGGCGGGCGGCTCATCGGCTGCGTCCGGTAGTTCTTCGGGTATTTCCTCCGGCTCCGGGATCTTCACTTCTTCTTCAACTTCGGGAGGAGGCGGCGGCGGTTCCGCAGGCGGAGGCGGCGGAGGGGGTTGGATAATGGATATCTGTTGAACCGATTTCCTGGTCTGGACAGGCTTATCGAGATACCCGATCAGCGAATAAATCCCGCCGGATACCCCGCCGACGACCAAAAACCCCAACACGTAGGGCAGCAATCTCTTGCGACCGAATTTTCTCGCCATCTTGACTCCGGACTTATTTGACCAGTTTCTGCGTTACCAGACCGATCTGGCTGATCTCGACCCTTCCGAGCAAATCCAGTACGTCCACAACGCGCTGATATTGAATGGTGGCATCGGCTTTCAGGACAACCGGCAGATCCGGATTGACCGCTTTGTACTGCCGCAGCCGGGATTCCAGTTCCTGGATGGAAACCGGATAGGTATCCAGATAAATCGAGCCGTCCTGAGTAATCGTGATCGCCTTCGTCTGCGGCTTGGCGAGGCTCGGAGCCGCGCTGGCCTTGGGCAGGTTGACCTGAATCCCCTGCACGGTCGCCGTGGTCAGTATGATAAAGATAATCAGGAGCACATAGGCCAGATCCAGCATCGGTGTAACGTTGATGTCGTCATAGGCCTTATCTTCTTCGTTTACCACCATGCGCGTATCACCTGCCTACAACTTGCTCGTCTCTGCGATCCGATGGATCAATTCATCGGCGAAGATGCGCATCTCGGCGGTCAATTCCTTGATCTGCGTCAACAGGTAGTTGTATCCGAACAGACACGGAATCGCGACCACGAGTCCGGCCACCGTGGCCATTAGGGCCGCGGATATCCCGGGCGCGATCGCATTGATGTTCACGTCGCCGGTCGCCGCGATCGCCGCGAAGGTGATCATGACCCCCACCACCGTACCGAGCAGTCCGAGAAAAGGGCCCCCGGAAATCGCGATCGTCAGCAGCACCAATTGCTTGTTCAGCCGGTGATATTCGTGTGACAGCGCGGCTTCAAGATGGACGCGGATCACGGCCAGGGCTTCGGGCGACAGGCCGCGCAGGGCGTCGACCTTGCGTTGTTTGATCTCTTGGATACCCGCGTGATAGATATGATACAGACTCGAACTCTGATAATTGTCGTGCTTTCCAAACAAGGCCAAGAGCATGGCCGAATCCTCGATCTCCGCATCCGATTCGTCATCCCCGAGGTCCAGAGCGGCTGGATCCCCCTGCCCGAGCTGACGGAACTGAGTCATGAATAAACGGTTGTCCTTCTTGATCCGCGATATGATCACTCCTTTCGACACCATGACCATCATGCTGATGCAAAACATCACCGCAAGCAGGCCGATAATGACCCATCCGTCTATGGTCAGATTGCTCAGGATAATCGCGAAATACGAGGCGCTCTGGTCGGACTCGTTCGACTCGTCGCCTCCGAAACTCAGGACCGTGGAATCCACTCCCTGACTGCGGGCCAAGGCCTTGATCCAATCCGGCGGCCGGCTGACATTTGAGATTTGCACTTCATCCAGCAGGCCCTTGAAATTACGACCGTCCGATCCGGCTCCGAGAAGAATCGGGGCCGAAATGGCCGGCAACGCGGCGTCGGTCTCGGCGACTTTTTCGCCGGCGACATACAGGGCCAGCCGGGAGCCGTTATAATCCACGGAAAGATGCTGCCACGCATTCTTTTGGATCGGCTGCGCGCTAGTTGACCGAAGGCCCTCGGGTGTATTGGCCCGTAACAGAACTCCGGTCTCCTGGACAATGAGTTCAACCGATGCTGTACCCTCCCCTGCTTGCAGGATCACCGACTCCGAGGCCTGGTCCTCGACTTTTACCCAGGCCGAAAAGGACCAACCGGTCGTTGGGGTCAAGGCCAGGGATTCCGAGAGACCCAATACGATCAGGTCGCCACCGCGAAAACGCGCTGCAGAACCGATAAAACCCGCGGGTTCCGCGATTGCCGTCGCTTCGGTCGCATGATTGGCATAGGCCGTGGCATCCGTAGCAAGCGTGTCACCAAAATGATACACAGCGACCTGGTTCACTCCGTAAGTGCCTCCGGCATCCTCGGCCGCGACCGCTTCCGGATTCCCGTAATACATCCAGACCGGCTCACTGGCGGATCCGCCTGCAACCTGCGGAATCTTCACCCAGATGAAGGCCATTTCATTGATGACATCGATCTTGTCGATGTGGAACTTGAAAGGCACCTGGTCGCCGCCAACGAAGCGAAGATCCTTGCCGTTCTCGGCCACATCGAGGAAAAACCCGAAATTTCCGGTATGCAATCTGACCAGAATCGGAAAATCGACCAGGGTTTCATTGATATCGGCACCGGTAACGCTGGCATCGACCGTGAGCTGCTTGCGCGCGGTCCATTCCTCGTTCCACCAGGCATACGCGGGAGAGTTACCGGCCGCGGCGAATGCGGCGGCAATCAGGCAAGTTCCCGCGATCTTTTTGATCCGAGCACTCCGGGATCGAAACACTTCAATCATTTTTTGTCCTGTTCCTCTTATAAGCCCTATTTTCTGGTGTGTCATTCATACCCTCGGCTTGGATCTTCGCATCACTATTCGTAACCGAGAAACTCGACTTTCAGGAAGCCCGCCGACGCAACCGCCCCTTGACCGGCAGCGGAGGCGTTGCCCGCAGCCGCGTCGGCGGCGATCGTATTGACAGCGGCGGCAAGATTACTGGCGCCGGTCAGTCCCGCCGCAACGCTGGTCGTACTGCCCAACGGAACCCCGACCGACGACCGGCTGAAAGAAATGTTGCTGGCGTTCAGAATCGCAGTCGCCCCGACAGTCACGCCGGAACCGGCAATTCCGGCCAGACCCGCGTCGATCACCCCGTTCGGCGCGAAAAGGTCAACATTGCCCTGAATACCGTCCCGCGTCGTCGCCGCCTGAATCCCGCTGACCGCGACCGCCGGACTGAATGTGGTCTCCAGCTGGCCCTGAGCGTTGATCGTGGTCACCGGCGGCGGGATCGTGACACTGGATCGGGCGCCCCGGCCCGCATCGATATCGCCAAGGTCCGACCAGCCGAGGATGTTCCCTCCTCCGAAAGTCGCGATTCTGGATGAGTTCACCTGCAGATCATCGCGGCCGTAGATATTGATATCGCCGGTTTTCTGCGCAACGATTCCCAATTGACTCGGTTCCTTGCGCCCCGAGAATGCGACGGCCAAACCCGCGTTCAACTCACCGCCGGGTACCAGCATGTTGATATCGCCGCCATCGAGGGTTTGGATTTTGCTGAAAAACAGCTTGACGTCGCCGTCATAGGCCAACTCATCCGCAAGCAGGGCGGAGATCGCCGCGTCGCCGCGGGCATAGTCTGAACGCTTCCCGCTCGCGGCGCCTTTACGGCCGCCCTCGCGAATCTCGTTATAAAAAATTTCCAGAATCAGAGGCAGACGTTCCTCTTCGGTCAGCTGGTTGAATTCGGATAGCGCCTCGGAAAAGCTGGACGCGTTACCCGCGAACTCGATCAAACGGTCTTGGTAAATGCTGCCATCTCCAAGATAAGTGTTCGTGAATTCGGTAAAATCGGGAAATCCCTGAATACCTGACAGCACATAGAGGTCGGCGCCCCCGTCCACCAAGCCCGGATTGACCAGATTACCGATGCTGGCGATACCGTTGGATGCGCCCAGATCGAGGTCGCGTCCACTCAATACATAGAATCTGCCGGGACCCGCGACTTCCAGGTCGAACTCCTGATTGACCACGGCGCCGGTCGCGGGATCCAACGGAATGGTAAAGCGGATATCACGAGCCGCTTGAAGCAGCGTGATATCCTCCGCTTTTGTGTTCTGTATCCGGAAACTGGTTTTGGTCACATCCCGGCCGGATGAAACAATCGCCGATTCGGCTAACAGAATGGTCAACGATTCGCCGGTCTCATTTGTGATGTCGCGTCCGGCAGCGATCAGCGAAGGTTCACTGTCCGATCCGTGCAACGGCATCGCCGCATGGGCCAGGCCCGCCAATCCGAACGGGTCGAATCGGCTCTCGGCGTCGAGACCGCTCGTGGCTGGCACGAGGATATTCGGTAAAAAGGCCGGATCGGTATCCGATTGAAGGACGATCAAATTGTTGCTTGAGACGCTGGTAATATCGCGCCCGGCAATCCACTGCAACTGCCCGGCCGGCGCCGGAAACTGTTTAAGCCCCGATTCAATGCGGATATCACGGCCAGCGAGAAAACGTAAACCGGGCGGCAGGATCTCCGGAGTAAAATTATTGGTCTGGTTGAACCCGACTTCCGGATATCGCTTCTGGAAACTTCCGATCTCGAAATTCCAAACCAGATCCCCCCCGATCGACTGCAATTCAACTTCCGACGCGGGACCGTAGCGGAAGAACAGGTTATTGCTGATGGATGTCGTCTCAGGCAACGCGGTCGGATTGAAAATCCCCGACAAAGAAAGATCGCCGCGCGCCAGCACCTCGAACCGGGCATCGTCCATCGCAAGCAAAGTATCCGGATTACCGTCGGCATTGACTATCTTGGCGCCGGCTTTGATCTGCGCGGTTCCCGACCCGTTGTAAAAGAAACCGCCTTCGATATTCCTTCCAGCATTCACC
Organism: Methylococcaceae bacterium; assembly: GCA_022616595.1. GTDB lineage: Bacteria > Pseudomonadota > Gammaproteobacteria > Methylococcales > UBA1147 > UBA1147. The sequence goes on along the minus strand of JAKEEL010000054.1, from coordinate 6,935 downwards.
CTCAATTCACCGCCTCCATTGATAACGACGTTGTTATCGGTGAATTCAAAGATTCCGAAAGACGGATCCGAATTGGGTCCGAGCGATCCGGTCTGTTTTCCGGTCGTCGGCAGCACCACGGAAAGATCCTTGATATCGCCGCCGGCATCGATCGTGACCCGTCCGCCGCCCAACGCACCGACGCTCTGGCGGAAACCCGGAATTCGCAGCCCGGTCGTGGCGGGCTGGTCGATTGCAATTCCCCAGGCAGTGGGCAGGTCTTCAGTACTGATCCCGTTCGCGGGATCCCAGTTTCCGGTCCGAACCAGCCAATCGTTAACAAACTGAGTGGTTTGCACGCCTTTGATATCACCGCCGGCCGTGAGGGATACATCACCGCCATCGACCGGGTATTCGGCATAAAAAAGAAATGCGGCGTACGCCGAGCTGAAACTTCCGAATGGATTGTCGGCAATCCGGGCGGGGGTCAACGGGTTTCCATGGATATCCTTGGTGGGGTCATTCGGGTCCACCGCGATGGTCTGGGTCGTGCGGCGCCCGGCGCTATAAATCGAGGAACTCATATTGCCGTAGTGGATATCGCCGCCGGCATCGACCTCGATGTCTCCAGTACCGGTCCTTATGAAGCGATTTTCGGCCAGGTTGAAATCACCTTGCGCCTTGAATCGGTAACTCCAGGACCGATCGGCCTGCAACATATTGTTGACCGGAACAGATCCGAAAATAGAATCCAGCGTCCCCGGCGCAAACCCGTCGCTGATGGATTGGTTGATCTGAATATCGCCGCCGGCCCTGAACGTCAGCACCCCGGGCAGACCGTTATAGCGCCAGCCCCGGGAACCGCTCGACGGCAGGAAATTCCAATCGGCGTCGAGTGACAGATCGCCCGCGCTGCTGACCACGATTCCCGGAACGATGTCAATGCCGCCGCCCAGTACGCCCTGCGCCTGATTCATGAATGCGCGGGTATCGTTACGCCATGCAGCGATATCCGCGCTGTCGATCGACTTGTCGAGATACACCCGTACACCTTCGACCGTCGTTTGTCTTTGGCCAACTGCGGCCAGCTTGCCGTTGATCCGCACGTTATCGTCCTGTCCATCCCCGTTGTGGTCGCTTCTCGGTACACTGACCCTAAGATCACCGCCGCCAAGCTTGCCGCTCAGGTCGATCGCCGAACCTGAAGCGATGCGCATGCCACTCAAACCATCGGCGTCCGCGTCCCAGGCTTCCAGATGGATCCGGCCGCCCTTTCCAGCAACGCCCCTGGCCTGAAGCGAAGAACCGGCTTCCAGAGTTAGATCGTCACCCGCAACCAGGTGCAGCGCCCCACCATCACCTGCCGTTGAAACATTCAGGGTTCCGCCGACCTCAATCGACCCGGCGGATGCTTCAATCGTCAGGTATTTTGCCGACAGGGCATCCGATGAAAGGATCACTACGTCGCCCGAATTCTGTTGAATATCGATCGCTTCGAAGCGGGAGTTCAGTAATTTGGCTGCCAGACCGCTGAAACCGGCTTTGCCGAGGGAGTCGGCCGTTAAAGAAAACTTGCTGACGCCGGAGCCGCCGGAAGTATCCAAGCGTCCGTCGAACACAAACTGGCCCTGCGGCGCCCGAACCACAAGACTTCCGGCCGGGCTATCGTTCGAACCGTGATTGGAAAGATCGATGGCGGCGCCATTGCGAAACCATACATTCCCGCGATCAGCGCTGAGATAGACGTCTCCTGCCGGTGTTCCGAACCCGATCGGCTTGCCGAAGGCCTGCCCGGCCTGTACAAAACTTCCGCGAACGTCCAGCATAGACCCCGGCCGGATGTTCAGATCACCGTTCAATGCACGCAAATCGATTCTGCCGGACGGGAGCGTCAGGGTGGTATCGATGCTGATTCGGTCGGCCTTGGCCGTGAACAGTGCACCGAGCCTTGGCGCGGCAGTCGGTCCTGAATTTCCCGACCGACCATGATTCTCGATGCTGAATGCATAACCGCTTGCATCGATGCGGGTATTCGCGTTATCCAAGGCACTCCAGTTCGGAGTGGATACGCTGCTGTCGGCCCGGAAACGTATATCGCTGTCACCCTGCCCGGACACGCCGCTCGCGGCCGCGAACCCGATCCGGCCGAACCCGTCCAGCGAATAACTACCGCTCGCGAATTTCACTCGATCCGCTTGAATGTTCAACGTACCGGCTCCGCTTCCGGCTGCCCCTGTTGTTGTCATCGAACGGTTACCGATCGAAAATTGATCGGCGAAGATCGTAAAGACATCCCTTCCGGAGCCGAAGCCCGAAATTTGAGACGCGCTCAATTCGAGATACATGTCCGAACTGCCCATTCGAAAGTCCCGCACCAGGTTGATTCGGGACAGACTGTTCAGAAAAAGTGCGTCGACATCCAGACCGCCCAGCAATCGGTCATCCAATACCAAAGCATGACCGTTTGCGCTGGCCGCCCCGAGATCGATTGCGGAAGTACTGATTGCAAGGCTCCCGCCAGTCATATTCAGCGTTCCATCGATCGCTGCCTGGAAAGGCGCATCGATCAGAATCGCCCCCGTTTGTCCCGAATCCAGAATCGCTCCTTTTTCGACATTCACGCTACCCCGCGTGACGGTTGCGGGCAATCCGACTCTGGCGAAAGATGAATCCTCATCGTTGGTTACCCGGAGTACGGCAGAATGACCCCTGACGACTGCCTCCTGAGTGATCCGGTCATTCCGATTTGCAGAAGATATGACCGCTCCGGAGCCGACTGTTACCTTGTCCTTGGCGACCAGAATCGTCTCCGCGAAATCAAGCGAGACGTTGCTGCCGACCGTCACCGTATCCGAGCCGGCGACGATTTCCGTCGCCGTACCGCTACCCTTGGTCGGATTGCCGATAAATTGCCGCCCTGCGTTTTCAACGTCCGGAAACAAGGTGCTGAGCAGCGTTTGCTTTCTTGTCCCGCCGAGAAGCAGGCTGGCCACGTCAAGCTGGTTCAATAAACCCGCGTCAATTTCAGCCACACCCTGACCGCTTCTCCCCGGCTGCGTGACGAGTGCCAGGTTCCGGGCCTGAATATCGAGCTGGCCGCCGCGGGCATCGATTGCCGCGCTCGCAGACAAGTTTCCACCGAGGCCGAGGCTATTGATTGTACGGATCGAAATCTGTCCTGCATCATTCGGAATCCGGGGTATTTCATCGGCATTCCGGAGCGCTTGATCCCTAAAAAATTGGTTGGCCGTATAGTCAACAAAATCCGAGCGGGTACGTGCGATCGCTCCCGATTCGACGGCAAAACCCGACAATCGCGAAACACGATTGTCGGTTCCTGTCCGGAATCGATAGCCCGCGGTGATCGGCGCGCCGTCAAGACGCGTCAGTTCAAGACCCGGAATGATGTCCTGTGTTCCGGCTATCGGCGTCACCAGCATCGCACCCGGCAGCAGCGCATAATGGGCTGGCAACAATACGTAATTTCCGGTGGCAAGCCCGGCAACGCCGTGAAGAAAGACGCTGTCGCCGGGTGTCAGACCCGAAGAAGGGAACTCCAGCGGATCGTAGGGCGCAAAATTCCCTTGTAGCCCGGGCAGGATCGCAAATTTCTGTTCATACCCGACCACACCATCGATGACGTCTGGATCGGTTGGATCAAGGAAATCACGAGAACCGCCGGGACCTCCCCGGACCACCTCGAAAGCGAACAGATCACCCCCTCCATCGGCATTGATTTCCGCACCGGGTTGAAAGCTGATATCGGTTCCATTCAAGTGAATATGTTTGGAAGGAGGATCCCGAAACTGACTTTCGGGATCTGAATCGAACACGACAAATCGGTTTCCGATCAGCGGATACACCCAGTTCAGTCCGCCCTGAACCCGACCCAGAGGGATCAATTGATCCTCGGCGGAAACGCTGGTTTTGCTGCCCGCGGCAAGTACCAGGCCGTTACCCGCTTGCAGATCGATCGAGCCGAATGGGGCTTTTAATATACCTTTCTGGACGATGTTGGGCGCATTCAGGGTCAGTCGGCCGCCCGCCGAAAGAACCGGCGCGTCGGGTCCTCCCGGCAACACCGTCAATACCGATGACGCCCCGCCTTTCAGGTTGAACTTAAAATCAGTCAGTGTGGTCGGATAAATCTGATCCGCCTGCAAGGTCAGATTGCCATCCACCGAAAATTCCCCGGTATAGTCGAAGCCAATCGTTCCGATCAGATTGCCTCGCAGGCGAATGTCGCCAGCGCTATCGAGGTGAACATCATTAAAACCTTCCAGGGATGTGATTCCGATCAAATCGATTAAATTCGCATTCGCCTCAAGACGGGCTTTACCGCTGGTCGGGGTCAGGACAGTTTTGCGATCCAACTGACTGGAACCGAGTTGCAGGAACGAAGCGGCCAGACGCACGGTCGATCCGGGAGCCAGGGATCGAATCCTCGGGGTATCGAGGATCAGGGAGTCCTGGTAGTCAAGACCGACCGCGTCTTCGAACGCAATCCGGTCATGCGCAAAAAGATTCAGAGATTCAAAGCCGGCTCCCGCCAGCGTGGCCTGATTGACTTGAACCTGGCCGTAGAACGTATCCGGAACCGCGTCGCCGCGCTTGAAACCGGCCGGCAACCGGAGTCCTGTTCCGCCGTGAATCCTGATTTCAGCCGGAACGATCGGAAATCTTCTATCGGGCGGCAGATCCGCATTATCGAAGGATCCCCGGCGGCGAGGATCGATATTGACGCTGAGCCTCCCCCCGGCCGCCCCATGCGTTGAATCAGCGCGGCCCACCAGCGCTCCATCCAGGAACGCGCCTTCCGAAGTCAAAAAACTGATTGAGCCGGCATCGGAAGACACCGTGGCCGGCCTGAATCCAGGCAAAGGTCCGGAGTCCAATTGTGGCAGGTCAAATTCTGACGAAGAGCCGCTGACATCGATCAAGGCCCCGCTCTCGAAAAACACGAAGCCGCGTTCGGAATTGACCGTAACCGCGCCGCCGGGCAGTACGGATCCAGTTCTTCGACCGGTGGCGTCGGGAACCATTTGAACCGCGCCCCTGGCCAGAATTGCACTGTCCGCCCCGAACCAAATCCCTTGATCCGGTTTGAAGCCCGGCTCGGCAAGCCCCTGAGGTCCGGTGATTGTCAGATCAACCGTTCCCGAAGGAGCGTCGATGATTCCATCGAAATGGATATTAGCGTCTGAGATCAACTCGACTTTGGCTCCGGGATCGGTGTGAATAACAGCACCCGGACTGACATTCACCGCCGCATCGGCAAGCCCTTGCCCGGCGGTGCTAGCCAGTTCGAGCTTAATATTCACCGGTTGCCGTTCGAATTGTGGACGCGCGGCTATGTCAACGAAACTCGCCAGGTCGGTCCCGGTGTCGCGAGCCGAGGTGAATTCAATGCCGCTGCCATTATCCGTATTGAATATCCGGTTTAATTGAACCAGTCGAATTTGGGTACCGTCATCGACGCTTACTCCATTGGCATTCGAGACCAGGTGGTAGTCGCTGAATCCGCTTTGCTCGAGAAGGCGCGGACGAACAACGGTCGCCGTCAATCCGCCGTTTCCAGGGTTTGTCGCGAGCCTATCCGATACGATGATTTCGTTGGATGCGAGCGATAAAGTACCCGCTTCTTCAAACGCATGACCTAAAACGATTGATTCGAACTTCAGGTTCGAACCATTCGGTCCGGCTGCTTCGAGGAATACATCGCCTCCCTTGCCGGCTGTAAATTCGTTGGTCTCGGACAATCTTGCTCCGCCGCGTACGTCAATCAGACTGCGGCTTTCCATGACCAGATCGCCGAACGCAAAAACCTTCAGCGAGCCGCCGTCAATTGCAATCGGATCGAACACGGCTTGGGTAAACACCGAACTGTCATTCACCCACTGCCCGCTTAAATCAATCCGGGTGGACGGTTGGAAGGTTATCCTTCCATCCTGAAGCGGCGACGTGGTTGCATGGGTTTGAAGATCCAGAGAACCGGAGCGAATACTCACCGTTCCGGCCATGTCGATGCTGCCCGAATCAATCGTTAGATCGCTTCCCGGGAGCATGCGGATGTTCGATGAACTTTTGATTTCCACCCGGCCATTGCTGAACAGGCTGACCTTGCCCAATCCGCTGGTACCGAACAGGTCATCGCCCAATTCCAGCGCCGCGGGCTGCTCGGTGTCTATCGGATCGCTAAGAAAATCATCCAACGACGCAGTCAGCGCGGAATTGCCGTGCTGGAGCAAACGGATCGATTGACGGGCATTGATATTGCGCGCCAGGTCGATATGCAGTTCCCCTCCGAAAGGAAGGTTCCTGAGATCGCGCTGACGCCGGCTGGAAAGGCTGCCCGCGATGACTTCACCGTCCAGCGCAACCCGGGGCGCAATCAGTTCAAAGATTCCGGCGGATTGACCTTGAACGTAACCGGGTTCGAAGCCATCGCGCCCCTCCAATCCCGGGACGATCCATTCCGATATTTCGCCCCATTTTTCATAGGCTTTCTCAACTTCGTTCAGAATGCCAACATAACGAAGATTTGGATCGGCCCGCGCGACGGGAACCACCTGGCCGTCGTCTGTGATCAGTAACGTGGTATGGATGAATCCGTCTTCAAACCTCACCGAGCCGCCCGAGATATCGACTACCGAGCCCTGGCGGATCACTGCACTTCCTTCGGACACGATCGAAACGGTACCTCCGGTACTGGTCCTTTCGGATAGCGGTCTGTTGATTTTGGCGACTTCCGCGCTGATGTCCGCGATCGGCGTTCCCGTGCGCGTATCGACCCGGATCGTTTTGCGATCCAGGAACCGACCTTTCTGCAGCGGAGAATCACGCAGTTCATTGGCCGTAAGCCGTACCGACACCACGTTCCGCTCCATCGGCAGCACGGTATTGGCGGTGCCTGAAACATCGATCCGGCTGCCGCCGGCCAGAATGATGCCGGTGTC
>JAKEEL010000053.1 GCA_022616595.1 Methylococcaceae bacterium | reverse complement strand
GGATACATCGCGAAGGCGTATTCGGAAAACACCGCCTCCCGGCCCGCGCACAGGAACGCGCGCGCGATCAGTTCCAGCACTTCGCTCGAACCATTGCCGAGGGTAATCTGTTGCGGCTTCACACACAAGCGTTCCGCGAGGCCCTTCTTTAACGCATGGCCGCTGCCGTCCGGATAGCGCGCCAGATTGAACAAACCGGCTTTGATCACGTCGATCGCCGCGGGGCTCGGACCGAAAGGGTTTTCGTTCGAGGCGAGCTTGACAATATCGGTGATGCCCAGCTCCCTCGCAAGCTCGGACTCCGGCTTACCCGGTTGGTAAGGACATAAACCCTGAATCGCGGGGACGGCGATACGGCCGAATTGGGTCATATTCTTGTTTTTATAATTCTTGCGAATTCGCGGTTCGGATGGAAGGACGGCGTTGCTCAATGCAGCGCTTTCGGGTAAGAACCCAGGACTTTCAACATGCTCGCCTTCTGTTTCAGATCCTGCAAGGCGCGGGTGACATCCGGATCCGATTGGTGCCCTTCGATGTCGATGAAAAACACATAACTCCACATTCCCTGCCGGGATGGCCGCGATTCTATTTTGGTCATACTGACGCCGTGGGCCGAAAAGGGCGCCAGCATCGCGTGCAAAGCGCCGGCTTGGTTCCCGGTTGAGACGACCAGCGAAGTCTTGTCCATCCCGGTCCGCTCGGCGCACACGTTGCCGATGACCAGAAAGCGTGTCGTGTTGTCCGGTTCATCCTCGATATTTCTCTCGATAATGTTCAGATGGTAGAGTTTCGCCGCGAGTTCGCTCGCGATCGCCGCGCTGTGAGGAAGCGACTCCACGCGGCGGGCGGCCTCCGCGTTGCTGTTTACGCTGGTCCTCTTGACATCCGGCAGAAAGCGGTCCAGCCATCGCCTGCATTGAGCGAATGATTGTTGATGGGAAATAATCTCACGAATCCCCGACATCGAGGTTTCTCCGGACAAAAGATTGTGGTGAATCCGCAAGTTGACTTCGCCGCAGATCAACAGCGATGAAGTCAGAAAACTGTCCAGGGTATGGGTGATCACTCCTTCGGTGGAGTTTTCGACCGGCACCACGCCGAATTGCGCGGACTGGCTCTCCACTTCACGAAAGACTTCGTCGATCGACGCGAGAGAGAGCGTCTCGATGCCGTGGCCGAAATGTTTTCGCGCGGCCTGTTGGGTAAAGGTTCCCTCCGGTCCGAGAAAGGCGACCGTCAATGGTTTTTCCAGAGCCAGGCAGGCGGACATCAATTCACGAAAAATCAAGAGCACCGCATCATTATCCAGAGGACCCTGGTTTTGCTCATCTATCCGCCGTAAAACACTGGCTTCCCGGTCGGGTCGATAGAAACAGGTCGCTTCCCCGGAAGCACGCTTCGACTTGGCGACCTCGAGCGCGAGCTTCGCCCTCTCGTTCAAGAGCTTGAGAATTTCGTCATCGACCGAATCGATCTTCTTTCGCAAATCGGCTAAAGGGTCCAAGGGCGCCATTTTGGACTGGAGTTTACTAAGGTTCAAGTACAAGAAAGTGAATTCTATATCAAGCGGGTCGACAGCACGCCATCGATCGACTGAATCTGTTGCAAGGTCCTCTGCGGCACCTCGGAATCCACATCGATCATGGTAAAGGCGACCTCTCCCTGCGACTTGTTGATCAGATCGATGATATTCAATTCGGCATCCGCGAGATAAGTCGATATCTGGCTGACCATATGCGGAATGTTTTCATTCGAGATCACGATGCGGTAACCCTCGATCCGCGGCAAGGAAATATCCGGAAAATTCACCGCATGCCGGATATTTCCATTCTCCAGAAAATCCTTGATCTGGTCGACCACCATGACCGCGCAGTTATCTTCCGCCTCGAGCGTGGAAGCGCCGAGATGCGGCAGGGCGATGACCTTGGGATGCGACAACAGGCGCCGGTTCGGAAAATCACAGACATAGGCCGAAAGCTTGGCCCGGTCCAAGGCATTGCAGATCGCTTCTTCATCCATGACCCCGCCGCGGGAAAAATTCAGCGCGACCGCACCGTCTTTCATCAAACGGATACGGTCGTTATTGATCGTATGGTGCGTATTTTCGTTATACGGTACATGCACCGACACGAAATCGGAGCGCATCAGAAGATCCTCGAGGCCGCTCGCCTGCATCACCGATGACGACAGTTTCCAGGCATTGTCCAGGGAGATCATCGGGTCGCAACCGATTACATGCATGCCGAGCGCATGAGCGGCATTCGCAACCCGGACCCCGATCGCGCCCAGACCGACGATGCCCAGTGTCTTCCCCGGCAGCTCGCGGCCGACATATTGCTTTTTGCCGGTTTCCACGTCCCTTTCGATCCCTTCATCGTCACCTTCAAGCTGCTTGGCGAAATACCATGCGTCACAGATCCGTCGATAAGCCAGGAGCATTCCGGCGACGACCAGTTCGGCCACCGCGTTGGCATTTGCGCCCGGCGCGTTGAACACGGGAATCCCGCGCCGCGTCAATTCTTTCACCGGGATATTATTCACGCCTGCTCCGGCCCGGCCGACGGCCTTTACAGTCCCCGGAATTTCAACTCCATGCAGTTGAAAGGATCTCAACAGGATCGCATCCGGATGTTGGATTTCGGACGCGACTTCGTATCTGTCATGCGGCAGTCTGTCCAGCCCGGAAACCGATATATTGTTGTAGGTCAATATTTTGAACATAAAAAAACCCGCAGCCCCTGGACAGGCTTGCCTCTGCCGTACAGATCAGGCAAACATCGCTTCAAAGCCGACACACAGTCCCGGCATCGCATTATCCATATCTGCGCTCAAACTCGCCCATGAAGGAAACCAGACGATCGACGCCCGCCTCGGGCATCGCATTATAAATACTCGCGCGCATCCCTCCAACCGAGCGGTGCCCTTTCAGGTTCATCAGGCCTTCTTGTTCCGCTTCCGCGAGGAAGCGTTCATCCAGGGCCGCGTCTGCGAGAATGAACGGGATATTCATGCGCGAACGGAACTTCGGCTGGATCGGGTTCGAATAAAACGACGAATCGTCGATCGCCTGATACAATTTTGCGGCCTTCCTGGAATTCATTCGAGCGAGCGATTCCAGACCGCCCAGCGATTTGATCCAGTCGAGCACCAGCCCCAGCAAATACCAGATGAAGGTCGGCGGCGTATTCAACATCGATTGATTCTTGGCATGCTGCGCGTAATCCAGCATGGAAGGCAACTTCCGGGATGCGCGGGCGAGCAATTCGTTGCGCACGATCACCACGGTAATTCCCGCGGCTCCCATGTTTTTCTGGGCTCCGGCATAGATCAGCGCAAATCGGTCGACCTCGATCGGCCGGGACAGGATATTCGAGGACATATCGCAGACCACAGGAAGACCGCCGCAAGCCGGGATCCCCGGAAATTCGATTCCGCCGATCGTTTCGTTCGAGGTGTAGTGCAGATAAGCGGCCGATTTTTTCAGATCCCAGGTCGCTTCCTCCGGAATCGCGGAATAATTCGAGCCCATGGAACTCGCGGCGATATGCACCTCACAGATCTTCCGGGCTTCTTCGATCGCTTTAAGAGACCAGGATCCGGTATCCACATAACAGGCGAGCCCCCCCTCTGCGGCCAGATTCATGGGGACCATGGAAAACTGAGTCGTGGCGCCGCCCTGGAGGAACAGCACGCCATAATGGTCCGGAATGCCCAGGATATCGCGCAAATCCTCTTCCGTCTTGGCGGCGATCGATACGAATTCCGGGCCGCGGTGACTCATCTCGAGGACCGACATGCCGGAGCCCCGCCAATCCATGAATTCTTCCCGCGCCCTCTCGAGCACGGGCTCCGCGATCGTCGAAGGTCCGGCGCTGAAATTGTATACTCTGGCCACTAATCGTCTTCCCCGGTCTGTTTTTCCTGAAAAGTCTCTGTTTCCTCACCCAATCCCTCGATGCGGTCGACTCCGACCACGCGCTCGTTACCACCCAATCGGATCACCCGTACTCCCTGCGTATTCCTGCCCAAAATCGAAATTTCCCGAACCCGCGTTCGAACCAGCGTGCCGGCGTCCGTGATCAGCATGAGTTCATCGGATTCTCCGACCAGAATCGCGCCGACCACTTTGCCGTTGCGCTCGCTGGTCTGAATCGCGATCACTCCCTGACCGCCGCGTTTATGCCGCGGAAAATCCTGCAGCGCGGTGCGTTTCCCGTAGCCGTTTTCGGTAATGTTCAGCACGGCACCATGATCGGATATGATCAGCGAAATCACCTTCTGCCCTTTCTGCAGCCGAATCCCGCGCACTCCTCCCGCGGTCCTGCCCATGACGCGCACGCCGCTCTCTGAAAAGCAGACCACTTTCCCGTCGCTGCTGAACAGCATGATGTCCCGCGAACCATCGGTCACGGCCGCGCCGACCAGGGAATCTCCCGGCCTCAGATCGATCGCGATTTTTCCGTTGGCCCTGGGTCTTTCGAATTCTTTCAGCGAAGTCTTCTTGACCGTCCCGGATTCGGTAGCGAGAAATACGAATAGATTTTCATCGAAGGTCCGGATCGGCAGGATCGTGTTGATCCTTTCCCCTTCATCGAGGCTCAAGAGATTTACGAAGGGCTTGCCGCGCGCGACGCGGCTCGCGACCGGCAGTTCGTAGACCTTCAACCAGTACACCTTGCCCAGGCTGGAAAAACACAGAATGGTGTCGTGCGTATTGGCCACGAACAGCTTATCGACAAAGTCCTCCTCCTTGGTCGAAGTCGCCGATTTTCCGCGGCCCCCGCGGCGTTGGGATTTATATTCGGACAAGGGCTGAGACTTGACATAGCCCTCGTGCGACATGGTAACGACGACATCTTCCTCGGTAATCAGGTCTTCGACCGACAGATTCAGATGATCCTGGATGATTTCCGTGCGCCGCTCATCCCCGAATTGCTCCCGGATCGCTTCCAGTTCTTCACGAATCACACGCATCAACCGCTCATCGCTGCCGAGGATATCCAGCAGGTCGTCGATCTGTTCCAGAATTTGTCGATATTCGCCGACGATGCTCTGCTGTTCAAGTCCGGTCAGTTTTTGCAGGCGCAGATCGAGGATCGCCTGGGCCTGGATGTCCGTGAGCAGATAGCCGCGATCGCTCAATCCGAATTTCGGGTCGAGCGCGTCCGGACGAGAGCGGTCCGCATCGGCACGGGCCAGCATTTCGGCCACGACGCCCGGTGCCCAAGACCGCGCTAGCAGCCCGTTTTTGGCCTCGGCCGGCGTCGCCGCGGCCCGGATCAAGTCGATAATCGCATCGATATTGGCCAGGGCAACCGCCAAGCCCTCGAGAATGTGAGCCCGGTCGCGGGCCTTCTTCAAATCGAACAATGTGCGGCGGGTGACCACTTCGCGCCGATGGTCGATGAATGCAGCCAGTATTTCCTTGAGATTCAGACACCTTGGCCGGCCGTCGATCAGCGCGACCATATTGATCCCGAATACATTCTGCAACTGCGTGTGCTGATACAGATTGTTCAGGATCACTTCGCCGACTTCGCCGCGCCTGAGTTCGATCACCATGCGCATACCGTCCTTGTCCGATTCATCGCGCAAGGCCGAGATCCCTTCGAGCTTTCCGTCCTTGACCATCTCGGCGATCTTTTCCAACAATCTGGCCTTGTTGACCTGATAAGGCAACTCGGTAATCACGATCGACTGACGTCCGGAATCTTCGATATTTTCGAATCCGGCCCGCGCTCTGAGATAAATTCGCCCGCGACCGGTCAGATAGGCCTCGCGGATCCCCTTGGCGCCATTGATGAATCCCGCGGTCGGAAAATCGGGCCCCGGCAAATGGTCGATCAGTTCTTCGACGGGAGCCTCGGGATTTTGAATCAGAACGAGACAGGTATCGATCACCTCGCGCAGGTTATGCGGCGGGATATTGGTCGCCATTCCGACCGCGATGCCCGCCGAGCCGTTCACGAGTAAATTCGGCACCCGGGTCGGGAGCACCTTGGGTTCGGTCTCCGATTCGTCGTAATTCGGGTTGAATTCGACCGTGTCCTTGTCCAGATCCGCGAGCAATTCGTGGGAAATCCGGGCCATGCGGATTTCGGTGTAGCGCATCGCCGCGGGAGAATCTCCGTCGACCGAGCCGAAGTTACCCTGACCGTCCACCAGCATATAACGCATCGAGAAAGGCTGCGCCATTCGAACGATGGTATCGTATACCGCGGTATCGCCGTGCGGATGATATTTACCGATGACGTCCCCGACCACGCGCGCCGATTTCTTATAAGCCTTGTTCCAGTCGTTGCCGAGCTCGCTCATCGCATACAGCACCCGGCGGTGAACCGGCTTGAGCCCGTCCCGAACATCCGGCAAGGCCCTGCCGACAATCACGCTCATCGCGTAATCCAGGTAGGATCGCTTCATCTCGTCTTCGATATTGACGAGCACGACTTCCTTAGCAAACTCAGACATGAGACCTTATGTAATCAACTATTCGGAGGAAAACCGCGGAGCAGATCGCTTGATCTGTAGTGCCAATAACCCTTAGCGGAAAATCAATGCAATACGGCCATGTTGTAATTTCGGGAAAGTTCCGCCGCTCGTTCGTGCCGAGAAAGGCAGCGCATTTTCAAGGCCGAAACCGCGGGTATTATATCAGAGTTTCCTTGTGGTTACGAAATTGGAAACGGGCTGCGAAGAAGCTTGAAATACGGTTCTTGCTATGAAATCGCAGCGTCCGATCGGCTACCTGATCATCGGGCAGGGCCTCGCCGGTTCGATTCTGGCCTGGTTGCTCGAGCAGCACGGGCAAGACGTAGCGATCGTCGACAAGGGTCACGAAAATTCTGCATCGAGGATCGCCGCGGGAATCGTCAATCCGGTCGCGGGCCAACGGCTGGCCAAGCATCCGCAGACCGAAATCTGCCTGACCAAAGCCCGCGCGTTCTATGCGGGGCTCGGGAATTTTTTCAAACAGACCTTCTACTTCGAACGGCCGATGATCCGCCTGTTCGCGTCTGAAAAAGAACGTACGATCTGGACTGAAAGAAAATCCGACCCGGCCTACTTCCCTTTTCTTGGCGAAAGTTTCAGCGAGAACCGGGGCTGGCCGGCGCCCGCGAATCGAACTGGAGGTTTTCATCAGAAGGGCTGCGGTTATCTCGACACTTGGCGCTTTTTGGATGCGATCAGAAGGCACTTCAAAGCCAGGAGCCGGCTCTTCGAACAGGAATTTTCGTGGAAAGAGATTAGCCCGAACCGGGCCCATATCGTCTGGAACGGTTGCAGGATTGAACATATCATCAGCTGCGAAGGCTTTCGTGCAGGCGGCAACCCGTATTTTTCCCGGCTGCCGTTTCAATTCTCCAAAGGCGAGATCCTGACACTGGAAAGCGCCGACAACCTGCCCGAAGCGATCATCAACCACGGCAAATGGCTGCTGCCCTTGAACTCGCGGGTGTTCAAATGCGGCGCCACCTACGAGTGGCACTCCCTGGATGCCCGACCCTCGGACCCGGCGCGCGAATTACTCTGCACAACGGCGCGCGAGTTGCTGATCCGAGACGCGGACTTCCGGGTGCTCGCGCAGCACGCCGGGATCCGCCCCGGAAGCCTCGACAAAAACCCCTTCGCCGGAATCCACCCCGCATTCCCGAGGCTCGGAATATTCAACGGCTTCGGTTCGCGAGGGGTGCTGACCATTCCCTACTACGCCGAGCAGTTCGTCCGGCACCTTGTATACGGGACGGCCCTGCCGCGGGAAATCGAACTCGGCCGGTGCCTGAAAAATGATGCGGCTGGTTGAGCGGGCGCAGCAAATAATCGCAGCCGTACTGCGCCCCGGCGATATCGCGATCGATGCGACCCTCGGTAACGGCCTGGACACGCTTTTCCTCGCGCGCGGCGTGGGTCCGGAAGGGATCGTCTACGGCTTCGATATCCAGCCCGAAGCGATCGAGATCACCCGCAACAATTTACGCGGGGCTGGCTTGGAAAACCGAACCCGGCTGGTGCTCGGAAGTCATGCGGATCTCGATCGGCATATCGCGAACGAACATAGACAGCGGGTTAAGGCGGT
>JAKEEL010000276.1 GCA_022616595.1 Methylococcaceae bacterium | reverse complement strand
GCTCAACTGGAAGAAAAGGAAGTCCTGAGCGGAGAAGAAGTGAAGTCGATCATCCGTTCCGCTTGAACGCCCATCCGGGTACCGGTAGGCAGAGCCCTACCGGTATTTCTCGAGAAAGGCTCTCAGACCCTGGACGTAGCGGGCCCTGTCTCGCACAAAACCCGTATTGTGATCGCCCCGCAGTTCCAGGAAATCCTTGGGGCCTGCGGCCGCGGCATACAGCGCTTTTCCGTGCTGCAGGTTGATGATTTCATCGTCCCGGCTGTGGACGATCAGAACTGGCGTTTCGACCGATTTGAGATATTCCTCGGTCTCATAATGAAAGCGGCTCATCAGCCTGACCGGTAGAAAACGATAGATCTCGGCGGCCGCGTCCGTAGCCGACGTGAATGTCGACTCCACGATCAACAGCTTGGGCGGCTTGATGGTCGAAAGCCATGCGGCGATCGCGCCGCCGAGGGAGCGGCCGAAATAGATGATTTGCGAGGGCGGAATGCCGCGCGGCCCGGTCAGATAATCCAATGCCGCTCGTGCGTCGAGGTGGGTTCCGGATTCGCTCGGCTTTCCCTGGCTTTCTCCATAGCCGCGGTAGTCGAAAATCAAAACATTCAGCCGCAACTCGTTGAAAATCAACAGGGAATCCAGACGATGGGTGATATTTCCGGCGTTCCCATGAAAAAACAGCAGGGTTTCCCGGCGCGGGTCGGCGGGCAGGTACCAGCCGTGCAGGCTCAGGCCGTCTCTGGTTGCGAAGCGCACCGACTCATAGCGGAGCCCGACCCGATCGGGCGTCGCGAAGACATCGTGACTCGGAAAATACAGCAGCGCCGGCTGGGCGAAAAACACGATTCCAACCAGCAGCAGGTATCCTCCGAATAGGATTGCGACAAAGTACAACATCTTGAGCAAGCGGAAACGCTCGGCTTATGTCCGGTCAATCATACCAGCTCAGTTTGGTGATCGGTGCGGTGGATTCGGCCTGGCATTCGTGTCCGACCCCAATACCGTACATAAACTTTAAAAATATACTCCCGATCATTCTTTAAAAAACGTGAATATTTCACATTGTTTTTGGGAAAAGCCGACATTCACCGAACGGCCGGGGCTGTACATTAACGACCGAAGGAAGGCCGCAGGATTGGAAACGGACAGCCCACGCACGGAGGATTGGCTGGAAGCAGGGATTGCTTCCCCCCTGTTTATTTTCGATTGGAGCGCAGCATAAGGAACGTCGCGTTTTATCCGCCTGACTGGCCGTTTCCCCGCTTAACGAATCCCGTTTCATGCTTCGTCTTGGCCAGGGTGATCCGGTCAACTTACAGACCGGTGCAGGTCTGGCAATACTGTTTAAGAATCCGCAGGCAACCCTCGATCGCATCGAGATGCGCGATCTCATAGCCATGCGTGTTGTCGGTCGGGAACCCGAGACAAGCGGCTTTGGCGGTATACCCAGATTTCATTGCAATGGACGCATCGCTGCCGAAGCCGCTCACTACGGCATGTTGAACCGGAACATCGATCTCGCGGCCGGCGGCTGCAATCGATCGGTTCAGAGCTTCATCGTACAGTCCGTAACCGTCCTGGGACAGCAGTACCGGTGCTTGATCCGACGCGATCGGATATTCCTTCGATTTGGGACAGATTTCCAGCGCGATCAGCGCATCCGGCCTTGCACGGCCCGAATAATACATTGCTCCGATTGCCCCCACTTCTTCTTTCGAAGAGGCCACCAGGTGGATATTGATCGGGGGCGATTTAATTTCTTCCGCGAGCGCCAAAAGGATCACCAGCGAGGCTTTGTTGTCGAGTGTATAGCTCGCGATGTAGTTACCCATCAGAAACGGTTTTTTGCGGTGTTTTCCCACGACCATTCGGGATCCCGGCCGAATCCCGGCAGCCTCCAGAGAGTCGCGGCTCAGCTTGGTATCGACCCGGACATCGGTCCATAGCAATGGCTTTTCATCCTGGTGAACTTTCTGTGGGGACTCATGGGAAACATGACGGGAACCGAAACTCAGAATTCCGGGGATGACTTGGTGATCTCCGAGCAGATCGACCACCCCTTCGCCATAGACCCATGGGAAAGCGCCGCCGAGCTTGCGGATGCTCAGACTTCCGTCGTCGTTGAAAGACTTGACAATGCCGCCGATTTCATCTTTGTGCGCGGTAATCGCGAGCGTTTTCGAAGAATCTTTGCCCGGAATGCTGGCGATCAGATTGCCCGCGGCGTCCTTGCCCCATTGGATCCCGATCCCGTCGAGCACCGAGGACAGGTAATCATCGATTTCCGCTTCCCATCCGCTCGGAGAATGGCAAAGCACCAGTTCCTCGATCACCCGGCAGAGCCGCTCCCGATCCATCGGTCAGTCCGTCCCGATCATTGGGATACGGACACCGCTTCCAGTCCAACAAACAGGCGACCGGGTAAAAGTAACCACCGGAAGTCCGATTGGCCGGTCTGGGCGCAATGCGGCTAATAATTCCCTTGCCATATCTTGTCTATTTCCGCTTTCGAATCAACGCCCCAGAAGCCCGTGCTCTGTTTGAAATCGTGCAAAAACCGGGAGCCGAAACCCTCACAACCGGTGAGGCACAAATCCATGTAATGCCGCTGCGCATGTGATCCTTCAAGGTAGCGAAACAAGGCGTGATCTTTGGCCCGGAACAAACTGGCGGATTGTCGTGGCCCGTCGTCATGATAGCGGTGTACGGTTACTTCATGCATTTGGTAAGACTGTTCCCGACTCATCAACGCGGCAAGAGAACTTCCGTCCAATTCGAAGCATAGCCCGTTCAGGACGCAATGCGCATCAGTCGGCTCGAGGTTCAGCACGCAAACCGGAGATTGCTTTTCGGTACAAAAGCGATAGTGCGAGGCGAGATTGAATGTCCTCTTGAATCCATAAATTTT
>JAKEEL010000275.1 GCA_022616595.1 Methylococcaceae bacterium | reverse complement strand
TTAACCTTAAATATTTACTTCATTTCATTGTTATTCAGTCATATATAGCACTACTGGTAGCGGTATTAGGGTCAGACCCTATTTGTCTTGATTTGTCTACTATTTGTCTGACCTGCGGGGGTTATAAGAGCCTGTTCAAGATCTCGATCAAGGGATGCAGCGCAAGGCAAAACTGGGCGAAAAAGCGCAGCATACACGTAGTATTTGAGCATTTTGAGGCCAGTTTTAACGCCGCGATGCGCCCTTCAGCGAGATCTTGAACAGGTTCTAAGGCAAGATTTATCGATACAATCCCGCAGTAGTTCGAAACAGGCTTATCTAACGGGTTCCGTACACCACAATGGTTTTGCCCTTGGCCGAGATCAAACCTTCCTGTTCCAGATCTTTCAGGACACGCCCGGCCATTTCACGGGAACACCCGACAATCCGCCCGATTTCCTGCCGCGTGATTCGTATCTGCATTCCGTCCGGGTGGGTCATCGCGTCGGGTTCCCTGCACAGATCGATCAATGTCTTGGCAATTCTTCCGGTCACATCGAGAAAGGCCAGGTGTCCGACTTTGCGGCTGGTCTGAAGAAGCCGGCCGGCCAGTTGACGGCCCAGCGCGCAGAGCAGATCGGTCGCGTGTTCGGCCAGTTCTCCGCGAATGATATTGTGGAATCGGCTGAATGTGATTTCCGCGAGTACACACTCGGTCCTGGTTCGGACGGTTACATGGCGTGTACTCGGCCCGCAAAAAACCCCGATTTCACCGATAAAGTCCGATTTATTCAAATAAGCCAGGATGATTTCGCGTTCGTCGAGGTCCTTCATGGCAATGGAAACGGAGCCTTCGACGATGTAGTACAGGCGATCCGCAGTATCTCCCGGCACCAGGATGTCGTGGTGTTTCGGGTACTTTCGCTTATGGCAAAAGTGCAGGAATTGTTCGATAAAAGGAATGCTTAGGGGTTTTAAATTGGGTACACTCACAGGTTCTCCTGACTATGCACTGAAAGTAGCCTCCTATGAAGTTTAGCAGTTCCTCCGAAAAAGCAACCGCCCGGTACCGCCGAGCCGGAGTCGACTCGAAGGTGCAAGGTCTCGGACGATGATTGAGATTGCGGCTACAGACAGGGCAACGATTTTTGGTCCGTAACCGAGTTCACAAATGCATTCGCCTCGACGATGGATTTCTCCATCGCAGCGATCAGTGAAGCGATGTCGAGGGCGATCGCCCTGAGTTCGTGATGCAAGGACGCGATCGCCTGCGCGTTCAGGCTGTGATTCAGGAATAGCACCTGATCCTTGAAGGCGGCGAGAACCGGCTTGATTTTGGCCTCGGCATGATGCATCGCCCGGATCAGACGGTTATAGTGCGCCCGCGCCAGCTTTAGCTGTTCGCGGCTGTTGCTGCGCAACTGCCGGCTGTTGTATTGGCCGAGTTCCTGCTGCCATTCATCGAACAGTGCGAGGCTGACTTCCTCGACCGCGCGAATCCGCTCGGACACCTTGCCGGCCTGATCCTGACTCAGTTCGAACTCGCGCCTGATCTGAAGGTATAGCTCTTTCAAAGAACCTCCCTCGAAATTGGTCAGGGTACTGAATTTTTCCAGTGCCGATACAAACTGCGTCTTCGCCGACTCGAGGCTGTCCCTGGCTTTAACCACCCGGTAAACGACCACATCCCTTTTCGGGTATCCCCGGGAATCCCGGCTTTTGCGGTACGCATTGCGGCAGTGTTGAAGGATGGTACCGGCGGCGGCCGATAGTATTCCAAACAGGGACAGATCCGGATTCTTGGATGGCTTCAATGGACTTCATTCACGACAAAGTGGAACCAGCGGGCAATTGTACCGCCAGCAGGGGGTCTTTAAAAGATCCGGGCTCCCGGCAACGGACGCTGCGATCAGGACGTCATTCGATGTGCCGAGAGTTGCCGGAGTCCTTCGAGCAGAAAGCCCGGGATTTTATGCTCCAGCCAATAACGGGGTTTTCCGGGTATCGAGCCTGAAACGAAACCGACATGTCCGCCGCGCGGGCTGATCTCCAATTCGATCGGATCGGCCAGTTCGCCGCGATCCGGAACCACATCCGGAGTCAGAAACGGGTCGTCGAGCGATTGCAACACCAGGGTCGGAACCCTGATCGCTTTCAAAAAACGGCGCGAACTGCACTGCGCGTAGTAGTCGTGGACATCCCTGAAGCCATAGAGCGGCGCGATCACCCGATCGTCATAATCCCAGAATGAACGAAGCACGGACAGATCGCCCATAGCCGCGATTTTACGGGCTTCATCATGGAGACCGATGGTTTCCAGATGGCAGTATTTCGCGCTCATGTATCGATTCAGCTCATTCAAAAGCGAATTACGGTACAGTCTCGAGAATCCTTTGTCCATCCGGTCCGCGCATTTGTGCAACTCAAATGGAACCGAAACGGCCGCCGCGGCGAACAGATCGAGCGCTTCCGCTTTCTCGCCGAGCCATTTCAACAGGACATTGCCTCCGAGCGAAAAACCGACCGCAGCGATTGGCGTATCGGGTTCCGAAGCGCGGATGCAGCGGTATACATGATCGAGGTCGCCGGTTTCGCCCGAGTGATACGCATTCGCGCGATTATTCGGCCGGCCGCTGCAGCCCCGGAAGTTGAGGGCGACGGTTCGAAAACCTGCTTGCATGAGCGCGTTCTGCAGACCGAGAATGTAGCTGGAACGCGAACTGCCGGTCAGCCCGTGCAACAGAATCACGATCTCCTTGTACCGGCCTGTTCCCCAATCCAGGTCCAGGAAATCTCCATCCGGCGTATGCACGGTGGCGCGCTGCCGGACCGGCGCGTGGATGCGGCGGAACGCGGGGACGATGGTTTGCAGATGAGGATTGCAAATCCACCAGGCCGCTTGGAATGAATGATTGCGGGCCCGCGGGTCTCCGGGTGTTTGCACGGATCCGTTCCCGCGTCAATCGGCCAAGTGCGCGCGGCGGGTACGTTCCCGGAAATCAACTTGGACTGTATTCATGAGTCCCTGCGGGTCCGAGGGGAAAACCGACTAGCGGATACGATCCACCTTGATATAAATATTCAACGCGTCCTTGTTCGTGCGTTCGGTTCGGCTCAGGATGCCGCTGGCGTATCCGGTCTCGGAATTGTCCTGGCCGCCGAAATTGACCCACCGCCCGAGCGGGGCCCTTATGGTCGTGTGCGCGCTTTGGGTATGCACGACCCCGCCGCCGAGGCGGCTGAAGCGGTCCGACCACGGCGAAACTTCGAGCAATACTTCTTCACCCGCCATGCGCGGGACCACCGCAAATCCGGTCGTGGCTTCCTGATAGCCGATTCCTCCGGATGGATAGGGCACCTCTCCATAGCCCGGGGTCGTATAGGTCGGTATCGGAAAAGCCTGTCCGACCTGGATGTGCGCCGCCTTGCCTTCCATGGTCCGAAGCTCTTGGGTGATTTCTCCGTCGGTTTTTGAATCCGACTGGTACAAGTGGCCCCTCGCGCTCGCGCCGCCCCCCCGGTTCGAGACTTCTCCGTAGACATCGGCTTCGGCATTCAGTTCGGCGAGCGAAACCCGGCTGCTTTGCAATACGGAAATCCGAAACTGCGCGAGCCTTTTATCGAGTTGATCGATCAACTGCAGAACTTCGACCAAGTTTTCCAGGCTTGTCTTAACGATCAGTTTGGTGCCGCTGGCGACGGCCGTTCCGCGCGGGTCGAGGAAAGGACGGATCAGGTCAACGACTTCGTCGGCCGGACGGTTGGACAATTGTATGACTTCCAAAACCAGTTCCTGGCTCGCCACGGTCGCCGGAAGCCAGGCAACGATCAGGAATATCAAGCCTGTCAAAACTTTTCCGGACCTGTTTCCGAGTGCGCGCGGATCGGCAGGCCGGCGATGGAACCTTCGGAAGCCGGTTGCTGGAACCACGCCTCGGGTATACTGCGTACTCTGAATCAAATTGGTTTGAAATTGGCTTTGTTTCATGGTGATATCCGTGCAAGGATGGATTGTTCCGACCTGTGACAGCAATTCTGAATGTGAAAATCGACTCTTTGCAGGTTTGAGTTGAGCGGCGGCGTAACCCATCCTTGTTCTCGCGAAGTTCTACCGAACACCCGAGCGGATCGACTTCAATAGGCCAGTACGACCTGTACGCCCACACTGAGCGGCCGGGCCGTCGATTTACGCAGTGCGCCGGTCAGAACCGGAACGTCGTTGCCATCCAGGCTGATCAACTGGTTGGTCAGATTTTTACCGACGAAGGCCAGTTCCCAACGCCGCTTCAAGTCTCCCAATGCAAAACGGACATCAAGGGTCGCGAACGCATTCTGAATCAGCAGAGGATCAAGATCCTCGGCAAGATAATAGGAATCGCTGAAATTCAAGTTGACCTGGGTGCTGACCGCGAGTTCATCCAACCATGTGGATTCGAACTTCAGACGCTGTAGCGACAAGCGATAATCCAGGTAGACATTGCCGCTCCAGTCCGGTGCATACGGAGTCGGACGTCCGGATAGATCTTGTCTGCAGGTATTGAGGTTTCCCGATGAAATCGCCTGGCTTGCGGTGCAGGCCGCATCGGGAAAACTCGTGAAGCGCGCATCCAGCAAGGCGATCGCGGCGGAAAGGTTCAGGTCTTCGGTGATCTGCCAGCGGCCGTCGAGTTCGATTCCCTGACTGTTGACCGACGCCGCATTACCGACCACGAAATTCGCTCGACCGTCAAACTGACTGACCTGAAAATCGTTGAAATCGCTCCGGAACAAGGCAAGGTTCAGGTTCACGGCTCCATCCAGCCACAGGGTTCTGACTCCGAGTTCGTAGCTCAGGGCGAATTCATCGGCGAATTCCCAATTGGCCAGAACGCCCGAGGTCGCGAGATCATCGAAACCGCCGCCTTTGGCCGAAGTCGAGAAGTTGAAATAAGCCAGTTGGTTCTCGCCGAAATTCCACTCCACGCCGGCCATCGGCATCAGATGGTTTTCATCGCGCGAACCCTGAAACCGGTGTGGTACCGCGTTGATCGCGATAGCTGCAAATCGCGCAAGTACCGGGTTCTGGTTTCGAGTACCCAGGTTGGCGATGATCAGATTCTTGGACGCCGTTTTGGATTCGTGCGTGAAGCGCAATCCCGCGGTGATTCGCCAGTCTTCGACCGGCAGCCAGCTCAAACGGCCGAATGCCGACCAACTGTGACTCTGCTGCTCGGAACGGTTCACTCTGGAAAACTGGAGCGGCGGTGGAATCCCCAAACCCGGAATGCGTATCCTCAAGGCGCTGAGTTGACGGCCGCTCACGTTGCCGACCGTATTGATCTCCAGATCCTGGTATTGGTAATAGACCCCGAGCAGATATTCCAGCGCGTCAACGTTCCAGGGTTGCCACGAGGTGCTCGCGGCTTCCGGGGAATCCAGCCGCAGTTCCTGACTGAATTGCCGGAACTCCTCTTCGACATCGTACCCGAGTATCGAAAGCGCGGATAAATCCAGATCGAAAAGATCATCATACTCGTATTGGCTGTAGCCCGTGGTTGCCGAAATCTCGTGATCCCCGGCACGGGCGTTCAGGAATAGTCCGCCGTTGTGGTAGCTCGTATCGCTGGAATCCGGACCGAACAAGGGGCCGGTATGCCCCGCGGATCGGCGGGTGTTGAATTGCGAATCGAATTTGGGATCGAGCGCCGTGAACGCCGGTTCCAGCGTACCTGTTTCGACAATCTGGGAGGTCAAGCCCTGAACCTTGAAATGGCCATACTCGTATTTAGCCAGGACTTTCAGGGTTTCCAGCCCGTCCCAGCGCAGACTCCCGCGAATCATCTGCTCGTCTTTCTCCGGTTCGCGTGTACCCGGCGCGGTATTTTGCAGATAGCCATCCAGGTGGGAAATTCGCCCCGCGATTCGCCCCGACAATCCTCCGGCCAGGGGTCCGCTCAGAGCGCCCTGCGCGAAGGCTTCACCGTGATCCGGCGCATAGAAGGTCGACAAATACGATTCCAGGGTATTGCCCGGCTTGGCCGTCACGATATTGATTGCGCCGGCCGTGGTATTCTTGCCGAACAGGATTCCCTGCGGTCCTTTCAAGACTTCCACGCGCTCGACGTCCAGGAGCGGGATTCTGGATTGACGGTCGCGGCCCGTATAGATCCCATCGACGAAGGTGCCGACCGACTGCTCGAAGCCGAGGTTGAGGCCGGACCCGATCCCGCGAATGAACAGCCGGCTGAATACGTGGCCCTGACTGATGTTCAGGTTCGGAACGTAGCCCGCGAGATCCTCGAGTTGCCTCATGGTCAGGTTGCGAATTTTCTCGCCGGACACCACGTTGACTGCCATTGGAACCTCGTACAGGCTCTCGGGTCGTTTCTGAGCCGTAACCGTAATCGGCTCCAGGGCATGGATGGAATTTTCCTGTGCATCGGCACAGATTGACCGGGACAGCAATACAACTATCCACGCCTGCAGGGCTCTCGCTTTGGGAGTCATGAATGACCACCTTGAGGACAATAGGATGAATCGGCTCGGCCGAATCATCCGGTTTCAATCATACGCCTGACTGCAAACAACGCTCTCATTGCCCGAGTGGAATAGCGATTTCCCCCTTGTTCTGAAACTAAGCGGCCAATCCGATCGGTGAGATCCCTGGCGGTGACTTTTTGTTGGGTTTGTTCTGGGCGCTACAGTAACCGAATCCTGGCCCGCTGTCGAGCACGCATCAACGCTCGGTTTTCAGAAAACTTTGCAGCTTGTCGAAAGTCGCTTCGAAATATTCGTGAGAATAGGTGACTCCGTTATGTCGTTCGACACCGCGGATCTCCTCGGGTAATTGATGGCCGGGCGGAAACTGGAAGTTATTCAGCAGGAGCGGGATGATGTGCTTGCGATGCATCAATGCATGCGCGATTTCCCGCCTGAGCCAGTCATCGTCGTTGTTGCATCGGCCCAGGGAATTCGGTGCCAGCACCAGGATGAAGTTCGGAGCCTGTTCGATTTCGTTCAACAATCGGTTATCGAAGTGCTCGGCCTTCAGATCCTTGACATCCAGAAAGCAGGAGATGCCTCTTCGAGCGAGTTCGCTCTGCACGATTCGCGCGACTTCCGAGCCTTGTTCGCGCCGATAGCTGATGAAAGCCAGATGCCGGTTATTCCGAGCCGGGGAGAAGCCGGACAGTCTCCGCGGCTCGACGCGCGGAAGTTGTACATCGGTCAGACGGCGG
Organism: Methylococcaceae bacterium; assembly: GCA_022616595.1. Classification (GTDB taxonomy): domain Bacteria; phylum Pseudomonadota; class Gammaproteobacteria; order Methylococcales; family UBA1147; genus UBA1147. The sequence goes on along the minus strand of JAKEEL010000275.1, from coordinate 6,609 downwards.
TCGGCGAAAATCGCCAAGGCGAAGCCGAGTCCGCCCATCGCGATCCCCAACACGACGTCCGGTATCCAATGAATTCCGAGCGCGAATGTCGATAGTACAACGGTCAGCCCCAGGAGCAGGATGCAGTGTCTCCAGCGGGTTTTGAACCAATAGCCGGTCAGAATTGCGAGGATCGAAAAGGATACATGAACGCTCGGAAAGCAGTTATCGAGTCCGCTGATTGGCCGGATCAGCTCGATCAGCCGGGTCGAGAGCAGATCGGACAGCAGGATGGTTCCGGATTCCGGATAGGCCCAGCGTTCCGGGACCGGGAAAAACAGGAAAAAAGGCAGGCTCAGCAAATAATTGATGATCAGCGAGAAGGTAAAGATCCGGGCCGGCCGGATCGAGGGCCGCCGCCAAGCAGCGGCGGCATTTCCAAGTAGCAACAACGGCAGCAGTGCGAAATAAGAAAAGGAGAATCCGATGATGCTCAAGATCGGGGTGCGGGACTGCCCATTCAAAACGATTTCCCCTTCCAGTTCCTGGAACGCGCGTGCATTCAGAAAACCCTGTGCGTATTGATCCGGTGTCTTCACCAGTTCTTCCAACTGGGTTTCGGCGTAATTCACGAGGAACAACCCGACCAGAAGAAGAGCCAGACCGACTTTGGTTCGCAACAGAAAAGATTCGGACATCTAAAGCATTCAGGAGGTCGGCACGGGTTTGCGCCAGATGGAATACAGGGCAAGAAATCCGGCGAGCGCAAAGAGAACGGTCAGCGTCGTGGACAGCGCCTGAATCAGCCAGGTGTCCCGTTCGGCGCGGACCAGGAAGATTCGGTAGGAGACATTGCTCATCGGGTCGAAATCGAACTGGGTGGTGCCGGGCCGCTTCGCGAATCCGCGTTCGGCCAATTCGAAAGAATTGAAATCGGTGCGCGCGATCTGCACATCGAAGGGATCGCCGACGCTCGAGTCGTTATTGCTGAGGTCCTTCCAGGTGACCTTCTGGCCTTTCATGAGATCGCCTTCCGGCAGGTCGAAATCGACATCGCGGATCACGCGCGGGTGGTTGTCGTCGAAAGGCCAGATGTAGCGGATTCTGTGCATCCGGCTGTCGATTTCGGAGCCGATGCGATAAACCAGGTTTTCCAGATTGCCGGTCTGAAAGCTGATATGAAAAATCTGCGGCGCGAGTCCGGAATCGATGAACTCGCTGGTGATCTCCAAGGCGTTTTCGTGGGTCTTTCGGATCCTCCAGAGTACATCGAAGTGCTTGTGAAAATCCTCGTCGAAGACGACGAACTCGGTTCCCGAAAGGCGGATCGCCTGTCTCGCAGCTTCCAGGAAGGACTCGTCGACGGAATCCCCTTTCCTATGCGCCTCGCGGACCTGAATCGGGACCGGTTTCGGCAGCGCCTTGGCCTTCCAGCGCAGCATCGCGAGCGCATTCCTCGCTTTCGGAGTCTCGTTGAAATTGACCCAGGTCAGAAAATCCCCGACATCGATATCCGCGTTCGTCAGAGCGCCGATCGATTGATGCAGTTTTTCCTTGAGATCCGGATCGGTCGATCTGGAAACGACCAGGAGATCATTGGGTAAGGGAGTCGGCAGTTTCAAGAAAACCAACTCGGGGTCGTTGTCGAATTTAGTCTTCGTCCCGTCCCAGATTGCCGCGAAATCGGCTTGACCGCCCTTGACCATTCCAACCAGGTCGGAACTTCCCTGCGCCAGCTCCGGGCGTTCGGCCTGAATCGTGATGTAGTTCCGATCGTTTTTCTCTTGTCCGGGCACCGAGAAGATATCCTTCTCGCGAAAATACAACGAGGGTAGAAAGAAGCTCGAAGTGCTGAATTTATTGTGATACACGAAACGGGCCGGCGTTTCGCGTTTACGAAGATGCTGTACGAATTCGTCAAGGTCGCTGCCCGAGAATTGCGATCGCCGCACGACGAAATAGGCATGGTACAGATTGCTGTCGGTTTTTTTGCTTTTATAGGTCGCAAGGATCTCGAGGCTGGCTCCGAGCATTTCCGCGACGACGTACACATAAGGCGTGATCCTCGCCATCACGGGACCCTGCTCGGCAGGCTGCCAGTTTTTCAGCGTTTGGATCGCCGCGCTGTATTCGAGATCCCGGTTTTCAAATTTAAGACGCAGTTTCGCCTGAAAATACTGGCGTAAGCGCTCATCGGCCTCCTGGGTTTCGGGATCCAGCGCCACTCCCACGAAGGTCATCGAGGCCGACTCCAAAGCCGCGGCCGGAAAAGACGGCAAGGTCAAGAGAAGCGCAAGGACCAACGACTTTGAGCGATGGCTCAAGATCAAAAAAAGTCGGATTGTTTTTTGGTAGAGGTTATTCACCCGGATTTCCCGCCAAAGCCCTAAAACAAGGCCGCCTGCGTTTCTTTTTGCATCGGTTCACGATCCGATGCAAGAGAACGCCGAAGCGGCCTTGGAAATCCAAGTGTACAGCAAACGCGCGGGAAACTTAAATCAAGGGGCGTGGCTTCTCGAGTGCCGGTCATTCGACTTTATGTCGCATTCCCGCGATCCGGTCCACCACGTAATCGGCGAACGGGAAGGCGCAGGTAAAGGCCGGGGATACGGCATTCAGAACATGCGTGGAGTCCGCATCGCCTTCCACGACGAAATCACCCACCAGGGTCCTCGATGCGATATCCAGCAACTGGGCCCGGATGCCCGGCGGCCCCCAACTGGAGAACATCGAATCGTCCACATTGCTGGCCATCCTGGAGGCTTCATCAACCATCGCTTTCCGGAAACTTTTGCGGATTTCCTGAACCGCGAGATTGCGATAGCCGCGCGGGTCTTTGAAAAACAAGGCCGTATTGTTGAGCAGGGCTTCGCCGCATTCCTTCAGGCTGAAACCATGCAGCCCGCCGTACTGCTCGCGCCACAACGCGGGAATCGCGGTCGGCCCGATCTTGACCCGGTTGTCCGAGGTCAATGTGAAATGCACCCCGAGAAAGGGATTATTCAAGTTCGGCACCGGGTAGAGGTGTCTTCTGAACGAACCGATGCGCGGGTTCGCATAAAGATACAGGCCTTTGAAGGGGACGAGGCGGTAGCGAAGACCGAATCCCAGGCCATGCGCGATGCGGTCCGCATACAGTCCCGCGGCATTGACCAAATGTCCCGCCGAATATCGTCCCTTGCTGCTTTCCACCAGCGCGTTACCGCCGGATACATAGCGAACACCCTTGTCAATCTGAACGCGAGCCGCCGCGAGTTCGTTTTCCAATGCTTGCATGAAATCCCGCGGATTCACCGATGACGTCGTTGGCGACCACAAGGCCTTGCCGGTGGTCCGCGCCCGGGGTTCCAGTTCCCGCGCTTCGGTCTCGGTGATCAAATTGGCCTCAATACCGTTCCGGGCAGCGCGCCGGAATAATTCTTCGAGCCCCGCGATCTGTTGTTCGCAATTCGCGAGGACGAGCTTTCCGCAGGCCATGACGGGCAACTTATGCTCGGCGCAAAAGGCCCGCATTCGCCGATTGCCTTCCCGGGTGAAACGCGCCTTGAGACTGTCCTCGGAATAATAGAAACCAGCATGCAGAATACCGCTGTTGCGTCCGCTCGCATGACGGCCAGCGGACGATTCCTTCTCGAGCATGCGGACCGAACAGCCGGGATCGCGCCGACGAAGCTCGCGAGCAACCGCAAAGCCGACAATGCCGGCGCCGATGATCAGGAAATCAGTTTTTATGATCGTCACGAATTTGGCATGTGATTTCAATCGGGGCCAACCCGACCCTGAACCCTCTATTCTCCGCATCGTTCAGGCGAGGTATTATAGAGATCCGATGTGCTGCCAGGAAGTTGCGTATGAGCGAAATCAAACCGCCCGGCCTGTCCAATCCGAGCCTTCTTTCTCCGGTTGACCCGAAGATCGAGCAATATATGCGCGGACTCGTCGGAAATACCGATGATCCGGTCTTGCTCGAAATGGAGCGTCGGGCTCATGAGAAGGGCTTTCCGATCGTCGACCGCCTGGTCGGGATATTCCTCGAAACGCTCACGAAACTACACAAAGCCCGCCGGATCTTCGAATTCGGCAGTGGATACGGCTATTCGGCCTATTGGTTCGCGCGAGGCGCCGGAACGGGAGCCGAAATCATCTGCAGCGACGGCGATGCCTCGAACCGGGGTCTGGCCGAATATTTTCTGAAGCAAGCCGGCCTTTGGGAACGCATCGATTTTCGGGTCGGATTCGCGCAGGATGTCTTCCAGGCCACGGAAGGTTTTTTCGACATCTGCTACAACGACGTCGATAAGGGCGATTACCCGGAGATCTGGGGCATGGCGCGCGATCGCATCGCGCCGGGCGGTCTTTACATTGCGGACAACGCTCTCTGGCACGGGCGAGTGGTCATGGATCCGCCGCTGCCCGACATCGTGCCCGGCTGGACCGAGGCAATCGTGGAACACAATCGATTGATTTTCGAGGACAAGGGATTCGACGCCTTCATCAATCCGACGCGCGATGGAGTGCTCGTGGCGCGAAAGAAATGACCGGCTTGAAATCAGCGGTTTGCGTCGCGGCGCAGATACCAGGCAAAAGGGTCACCGGATTAGGTTGAAAGTAGCTTGCAGGATGTGCTGAGGCACGAAGCGCATCATTCGGGATCGATGCGCCTCGATCGCAAACGCTTGCTTTCGTCGCAACCCTTCTTTCGTCAACACATCTTTCCATGAGTCGACTATTTCACTTGATAAGAATCATATGATTGCTGAAGATCCGGGCCATGGCGGGAAAGAGCGGTGATATTTCGGCGTCGGTTCAAATCGAGAAGGCACAGGGATTCTCACGGTTCGGTTCACCTATCGTGCCGGCCGTAATCGTATGATCGGTGCGGGCTGTTGGCGCAAGGGCAGAAACATTTATGAACAAAGGAATTCGGTATCGCGACGAGGCAATCGGCGAAATCAGGCCGGTGCCGGATTTCCTGCCGTCGCCTGAAGAGTTGGCGCTCAAGCATGAGCAAACCAAGGTCACAATTATCCTGAGGCCACAGTGGGTGGCTTTTTTCAAGGGAGCGGCAAAAAAGCATCACACGCGGTATCCGAAAATGATCCGGCAATTGCTTGAAAATAGGTTGCTCGACAGACAAGCGCAAACAAGTAAATTCAACGGACACCTCAATCTGCGCCGCCGGGGCATCCGTGATTGAGTACGGATGCATACACGCAAGACTCGGACCTGCTGCTTTCGTCCGCACAGGGGAGCTACAAACAACGGCCTGACCCCCGTGATCCTTGGTTGTTTGAAACCGTCCCAATTTGACGCATCCCGCGCCGTTTGGGAAGAGGGAGGAGTCCATGTCATCAACCTACACAGGCCGTTTTCCCGTTCTCGCTTGCCCCCATGACCGGCGCTTTCAGCCATTGTTTGATGAGCGCTAATACCGCTCCATCGGCAATGCGTTCAGCCACCGTGGCCAGGAGCTTGCTGTGCGGGATGCTGTCAAAGAAGCCTTGAATATCCGCTTCCACAACAAAGTGGTAGTGACCATTTTGCAGGGTGCGGCTTAAATCCCGTACCGCGTCCAACGCCCCGCGACCGGGGCGATAGCCGTAACTACAGGGGAGAAAATCGGCTTCGTAGATCGCTTCCAGGATCTTCGTGACCGCCATTTGCAGAACTTTATCCGCGATGGCGGGTATTCCCAAGGGTCGCAGTTTGCCATTGAGCTTGGGAATGTATTTCCTGAGTACCCATTTCGACCGATACGATTCCGCTTTGACCGTCTCCACCAGGCTCGTCAGATTCTCCAGCAGATTCGCTCCGTAAGCCCGCGCCGTCAACCGGTCTACACCCGCTGCCGCTTTGGGATTGACGAATCGCCAGCACCCCATCAGAAACCCGACTGTCAACAGCCCAAAAAGATTGCGAAATCGATGGGTCTTATCGATTGACGCTTTGTTCGCTATTCCCCGCACTGTGGTTTGCATAAGTTTGTCCAGTCCTTCACGCCCGGCTTATGTTTCCTGTGCAGGCTGCGTAACACGGCTGGCTCCTTCCCCTTGTATACGGCTTTCCCGTACTCGGAGTAATATGGGCCAGTCTGACTTCCCAACAGTCTTCTACCCGGCCTTCTATAGGGTTGGCAGGGCGTACCCGATTGTCGCATGATTTAGGTTTCGGCTTACTTCCGTTTCCTGGTTTCCCCTGACGTGGCTGATGATCCGCATACCGTGTCGATGCCCCCGGGAACCGAAGGGATCTCTCAAGTTCTCGACGCTTCTCTTTTCCCATGCCAGGCGCTAGGGACCCCGACAGGCCCTCGGGAATCTCACCGGACCGAAACTTTAGAGCGAAGTTTGCGTTCTCTGTTAGCCGCCTGGTTTCCCGGCGGTGCCACAATATCTCGATCATCGTTTCAGTTAATGATTCCTCTGTATTGGCTTCCGTCACGTTAACAACGTCGCCACCTGTTTTTCTGCTCTTAACGAGGCTGAATCGCTTCAGGGTGGTGCAGCACCCCTCTGGCCTGGGAAATACTCTGTCTACGCTTCACGGCTCTTGTTCGCCCATAGCCGCAGGTGTTACCCCGCAAATACCGCTCCGCCAGCCGCGCAAGACTCGATACGGGTGGGTGGCTAG
>JAKEEL010000274.1 GCA_022616595.1 Methylococcaceae bacterium | reverse complement strand
TTTACGGCCTACATCCGCGACCCGGAGCACGCGCCTGTTCCCGAAGACATCGAAAAACGCCGAATGGACCTGTACCGCGAGCTGATGTTCAACAATGTCGAAAATTTTCTTTCGACCAGCTTCCCGGTTCTGCGCCGGATTTCGTCCGAGCAATATTGGACCGACCTGGTGCAGGATTTTTTTTCCCGCCACCGCTGCAAAACCCCTTATTTTTCCGAAATTCCGGAGGAATTTCTCGAATATCTGCAAAACGAGAGGGGTGAGCGGGAAGAGGACTTTCCTTTCCTGTTGGAATTGGCTCATTACGAATGGGTGGAATTGGCTCTGGCGCTTGCCGCCGACGAGCAACCCGGCCCCGCTCGCATTCATTTTTCGCAAGCGGCCCTGAAATACAAATACCGCGTTTCGGAACTGGCTTGGCCTTTGGTCTACCGCTTTCCGGTCCATCAAATTTCGAATTCCTGCAAACCTGCACAAATTCCGGACCAACCGACTTATCTGGTCGTCTATCGAAACCCGGAAGATGACGTCAAATTTTTGGATATCAATGTGGTGACCTACCGCTTTCTTCAGATGCTTGATGCAAACGAAGATAAAACTGCGGAAGATTGTTTAATGGATCTTTCTAAAGAACTCCGTCAGTTGCATGGACATGAGATTTTAGAATACGGCACGGAATTATTGGAGAAACTTTGGGTCCGCAGAATCGTGCGCCGGGCCGGTTGAACATCATTTCGTACCCGAAGGTTTTGCGGTTGCTTATTTCTCCCAGTCCGATTCACCCGTGCCAATTGCAGCATTGTTATCCTGGTCCCAGCGTCGGACTCCGGTATCGAGTAGTTCAAGGTATCCATCACCTGCCTGAGCGTTGACCGGTGTCGCCCTTAAGGTATAGCTAGCCTGGTTTACCGCGGCTAGTGTCAGATTATAAGCAACATTCGTACTGCTTTGCGGTGACTGGCTGAATGGAAGAGCGACTGGATTTGCGGCCATATCCTGATCGTAGCGGCTGTTTTCGGTAAAAAACCGTTCCATGAAGCTCGCCAGTTGCAGCAGGTCCGCCTGTGCGTCCGCGCGACGGGTCGCGCGGACCTGATTCTGGTAGGCTGGATACGCGACGCCCGCCAGAATACCAACGATTGCTACCGTGACCATCAGTTCGAGCAGCGTAAATCCGCGTTGCGTTTGTCTTTTCATCTCAATATTCCCAAATCGGAGCTTCAATTATTGCTGAGTTGCTGCCAGGATAGGCGTCCGGTACCCGGCCCGCCGAGGTCGGCCACATCGCGCGTTTCGACGACCTTGCTGCCGGTACCCGGTGTGTACTGTTTATTGCTGAGGAAGGTCGATTGGGCCGGCAAACCGTTGACATAGGCTTCACCGGCCGCCGCGTGGTTGGTATTACTGCTTATCACGAAGTCGTCTTTGTCCGCAACGGCATCGGCATTAACATCGAATGCGGGTGCATCGGGTTCCCCGCCGTTGAATTGTTCGACGGACATCAGGAAGCCGGTTCCGCCGGAACTGCACGCCGACGAATTGGGTATCCAGGTATTGAAAAAGACCAGTGAACCGCGGACGATCGGATTCACCACGACCCGTTCCCCGGAGCTGAGATTCAGATCGATATACCACCCGAATTTATTCGAGTAGTTAACCGAATTGTCGCTGATGAGCCTCAGATCGGTGTGCGTATTCCCGTCGGAGTCCGTGAAGGTTCCGTTACTGAGCGTTTGTTGGACAAATTTGCTCGGACTATTATTGCGGGCGAGACCGCTTTGTCCATCGTCCCAAACGCCATAAAACGATTGTACGTTGGTAGTTGTCAGATCACCTTGTTCCAGATACTTGCCGGTCCCGAAGAACACCATGACATTCGGAAAATGGGTTCCGGCCGGTGGGTTGGAAAGAAAAGCGGTCGCCGGTTTGGAGGTGATGGGCTGTGGATTGTTTGATGCGTCCGTGGCAGTGAACAGCGGAACCGGAGTCGAACCGCTCAAGTATGCGGATTTCCAGGCCGGTTTGGTATTCGGTGAGCCGAGCGTAGTCGCGTCGCTGAGGTCGAATGCCCACATATTCCCAAGCAAATCTCCGGCGTAGACCCGGTCCGCAGCACCGTTTCCATTGATGTCTACCACCGCGGGTGTTGCGAGTCCGTTCGGTGTTGCCGCCGAGCCGACGCCGGTCGAAAGTACGATATAGTCCAGATCTGAGCCACTGGTACCATCGGTCCATACACCGTCGAGACCGCCGTCAATAAACACGATAAACAGTTTCGCCTGACCCGTACCGGTATCGTTATAGCCGTTTCCGAAAATTGCGGCCCAACGGCCGTTTTCGAGCATCGCGATTGTGGGTTTACTGTAGGTGAAACCGAGGTTTCCGCCGATATCGTTATGGGTAAATTCCCACCAAACCAGGCTCGCGGCATTGCTTTCCGAGAATTGCGTGGGATCGGTTATATCGAGGGCGAAAATGCCTCGTCCACCGGAGCGTCCTGCCCCGACCAGGATGGTATGCCAGGCATTTCCGATAAAAACATCCGAGACCGTCGGCGACAGGTCCACGTAGTATCGATGTTGATATTGGGGATCGGCGAGATAATGCAGCCCTTGACTGGAGCTTGTGGAATACAGATTACCCGGAATGTAGGCCAGGATTTCCTTTCCGTCGCTGGCCTGAACACCATGCAGCATACCGTCGTTGCTTCCAAAATAAACGACTTCATTGCGGGGATTGTTGATCAGATTCGACCGGAAATCGAGGTAACGATCAGGTGCGGTAGTCGGAAACGGTAAGGTATCCGGCCAGCCGATATTCGGCTTTCCTACAAAAACCGGGCTGGAGTGCACAATGTCGGACAATACGCTGCCCCGCACCCGGAATTTTCCCGAGCCTTCGTTGCTGCGGTCGCCGCGGATGAAATCCAGGCCTTTTTGGCCGTTGCCTCCGGGAACCAGGTTCAAATCGGCTTGCTGGTTCGGGCTCAGATTGGCCCACTGAAAGCCTGCGCCGATCGAGCCATTGTGCGTCAGGATGACTCTGGACGCGGGCGAGGGATTCGCGTTATCCAGCAAGCTTGCTGCAGACCAGGTACTGGCCAGATTGACGTTTCCGAGACCATCCAGATCGAAGGAGACGAGGTCGCCGCTCCAGTTGCCGGAATTGAAAAATGCCAGGTAGACCGCGCTGTTGGTTTCCAGCGTTGCGGTGTTGAAGGTAACGGCTGAGGCCGCTCCGACTTTTGACTGTATGCTTTGAAGCGCGGTCGTGAGTTTGTCTCTTAAGTCTTGAGGCGACGAGGCATTGAACATTTCACCCCGGCCATTGACCGCGGCGTGATACAGATCGTCAATCTGTCTCGGATCGCGCGCGGTGTTGGTATCCGGCCATACCGGTGTACTGGCATAGGCGTCCTGGACATCGTTGTGAGTGACGCCGAATATCGTTCCCATTCCGGCCAATCCGACCGTAAAGGTATTCATGTGAAGATCGTCATTACAATCCAGTTGCGGGTCGATCGGTGATGCGTTGCAGCCAACCGCCGTGGGAACCTGATTGGCGGCTAGATCGGTTCGGAGTACGGACGTGTAGTACTTCATGGCAATATCGGCGAAGGTATCCGAATAGGAGTCTGCATAGGGGGCGCCTTCGCCGCCATCGGCATTTCCGGGCGGCGTCGCGGGATTGGTGAGAGTCGAATACCCGTCCGTGAAATGCAAAGTGAAATTTTTCTGGCAGGCTTGCGTAATCGGCGCGCCCGCGTCGGTACGCATGAACTGCTGTCCGGCATAGTCCAATGCCTGCCGGTTCGGGGTTCCGCCGCTGTTGCCCGCGACATTGTACATAGCCTGGTAAAAGCTGTCGTATTGCGTAACCACATCGACATCCCACATGGTTACGGCGATTCGATTGTTAATCGTAAACAGACCGGTGCGGATTGACTTCAAACCGTCAAATGAGTGCCCCATTCCGGCGCGCAGGGTCAGATGGCGCTTGCGATAATAGCCGTACCAATTCGCAAAATTCTGGATCTCTTCCGCATAGGTGCAGGAGCTTGCACTCGCGCAGTCGGTCCGGGATCCGTTATGGACGTAACTGGCCGTTGCCGGCTTTATCTCAACCTTGGCAAGGCAAGCCCCGTCGGGCCCGAGCGCATCGATCCCGCTCAATGTCCAGGGATTCTTCTCAAACGTTGGGTAATGCGTCGGATCCGGGGTTGCACAATCCCCTGCAGTTCCGTTTATGGTGTAGGTGCCGGACGTGGCCTTGATGTAATAGGTGGCCGGGAAATAGGTCATGCCCCAATCGATAAATAAGGGCTGGCCAGTTGCATCGGTTGGGACGGTGTAATTCGCGGCCAGAGTTTGCCAACCTGAGGTATTCGGTACGGAATATTCAGTCCCTGCGGGAACCGCGGTTCCGGTGAAAAGCCGGAATGTGTAACCTGTTAGGTCGGATTGAACATTCTGCGTCAAATCAATCGTTACCTGGGGTCCGGTTATCGGATCGGATGGCGCGCTGGCCGGATTGAGGTTTCCGAAAGTCGCGAGACCGTAATTCGCCCAAGCATCGTAGGTTACATTCGGATCATAATACATCCTGTTGTATGCGCTGGAACGCAGAAAGTGGTACTGCGGCAGTGGCGGAATCGCATAGTGGTCGTTGGCATTGTCCGAATAGACCCGCGTTCCTGTACCGGTCCCGTTGGGGAATAGATAGACAAACTTCTTCCACTCCGAATTCGCACTACCGGCTATATTAAAATTAACCGCGCCGCCCGAGACGAAGGTTTGATTAGCAACATTCCACCACAAAGCGCCGTCATTACTCTCCAATAACACCTCAGAGTCCATACTGCCGGAATTGTCGATCGACAGGATCAGGTTCGGTTTGACCGCATTAGTTGTGAACAGCGGGGTGTTTTCCAGTGTAAGCGGGGCAGCCCATATTTCGATCGTGAAAAATGCAAGCATGATCGCTATCGCGTGCACCTGGATGTTGCTGCGGAATTGAAGATTCATACGATTCTCCTGGCTGCCGGGCCGTTTGGTTGGCGGCGGGATGTTTTTTGTTCGATCGGTTTAGAAGCGCTTCCCGTAATGGGATTGCAGAAGCACCTGGGAGTCGTTGGTGCCACCGGTTCCGCGTGCGGTCACCCGGAATACGGTCACCTGGGCTCCCGCGAGTTTTTCACCATAACCGCCGATGTTGAGCCGGGCGTTGGTGTCCGGGTCGTATTCGGTGACGTATTTGACGATATACCGCGGTTGATCTCCGTATAACGAGGACACGAGATAAGACGGCTGGACCGATCCAACGGTCGATCCATTGGTCGAATACCAGGTATCGCTGCTGAAATAATCGGGATCGGTCTCAGTTTCGGCAAGCCGGCCGTCGTTGCTGTTCGTGCTGACGAAATCGGTGACCGTGACCAGGCTTTCGACGTAGGCTTCGGCTGTTCTCAATGCGACTTCCGCGGCCTGGAACGCGAGATTGTAGTCGCGGCCATTGCCGGACATTTTTTCTTCCAGGGTGGTCGTATGCATACCGGTGATGCCGATCAGGGTCAACACCAGCAGCATGATCAGGCTCACGGCCAGCGCCGCACCTTTCTGACTGGAACAAAAGCATTTGAATTTTTTCATGAGCGGTTCTCAAGGCAAACGGTTTCGAAGCGTGACTGTGGACGTGAACACCTTGCGCAACTGGCGGTCGACTGCGGTCGCCGTCGCGCCGTTGTAGGTATACGTGAGCGGTTTGCTGGCGACGTTTACATCCGACAGCGACCGCGATAATAGGCTGACCTTGACGCTGACCACGGTTTGCATCGCAACCACATTCGAGGCAGGGACAAAATAATTCGCGGTACCGTCACTGTCCGTATCCTCGCCATAAAGGACCTGCATGTTTTCGACGCCTTCAACGATTTCCTCGCTGATTCCCGTCGCGTTGTCGCGTCGAAACAGAGAGTTGTTGCCGATCGCATTCTGCGCGATGAAATAGGTGATCGATTGAATGGAGAAGATCTCGGCATCGGATTGATAGGCTTTGCTGAGTTTCGGAGCGGTACTTAAACTATTGACGCCTCCGCCATGAGCTACGGTTTCTCCAGGTTCGCCTGGAGTTGTGGCTTTATCTTTGTTTTCGCGGCGCGCGATGTCGGCGGTGACACAATCGGTAATCATGAACGGCCAGTTCTGTTGGAGATTGCAGGTATTATTCGCGTCGATCTGGATATTCGCGTTGTCCGATTTCATGTTGCCAACCAAGTGACCCCCGCAACTGCCGCCGAATTGGAGATTGATGATGTCAGTACCGGCAACCACGTTCGTACCGCCGACCTGCGTACCGGCGATTACGTTATCGGAACCGGTAATCCCGCCGTTCGGATCCCATATGGATGCAGGGTCCAAAGGATCTATAACGGGGGTACCGGCGACAATGGGATCGGCGATTACATTTGTCGAGGTCGAGTATTGTTGTCTCGACCGGCAGCCATTGAAATCGGCCAGACGAATGTCGCGAGGCAGGAAATGCATGGCCAGTCGCCCGTTTTCCTGAAGTCTCGATTGAGCTTCCTGGAGGTTGTAGCTTTGCTTCGTGCCGACGAATATCTGTACCACACCCCCCATGAGCACCAGCCCCAACAGCATCGCGATCATCAATTCGATCATCGTGAGGCCAATTTGGCGGCCCCGGAAACTACTCATTTGGCTGATCATCAGAAACTCACCGTGGTTACGAAGCGCATTTCCTGGCCGCTGCGATCATCGGTCCACCAGACCTTAATCGCATAACTGTTGCCGTTGCCATCACAGGCCGGAGCCGCCGAGCCGCCATCATTGGGAGTCGCGTCGATGCACACGATACCCGCTCCGCTCGGCAACACATTCGTCACGGAGGTCGGACTACCCGCAGCGCTCCATTCATACATATCATGCAAGGCCATTTCGGCGGGCGTGCAGCCGGTGACGGTCGTGCAATTGGTGTTGTTTGTCGCCGTGGGATTGTTGTAGGCCAGCGCGGGTGCGGCGAGCGCCGTAGCGTTCGCGCGCATCCGGTCCGCCATATCGTAGGCCAGCAGGGTGGCCTGTGATCTAAGATAGGCGCTGTGGTTGTTCTGCAAGCTCGCGACTTGCAAACCGCAAAGTCCCAGCAAACCAAGAGCCAGGACGAATACGGCGATCAGCACTTCGACAAGGGTAAAGCCCCGGTCAGTTGCATAACGTCGGTTCATTGACGCCCCCCCTTATGGACACGCGATCGCGTTTCCCGAACCATTTTCGACGATCCCGTCACCGTTACTATCGATTGCGCGCCGGGTCCGGCCGTTATTCGAAATTACCAGTCCCTTTGCATTGCTAGACCCACGGCTGTCGCACAATCGGAAGGTGTCTGCGAATCCGACCGCGAAACCCTGCCCGTCGTAAGTGATTCGGTTTTGTCCCGTGCGCAGGGTGTTGCTTCCATCGAGCGCTTCATGAACTTTCAGAACGGTTTCATTGGCATCGACCGCACCATCGTCGTCGAGGTCGGTAAAAATGACCCAGCCGTCTTCCCAGTTCCCCGCGTTGTTGCAGGCGTCTCCGGCCGCGTTGCGTTTACAGATCGTGACATCGAGGCCGCGCTTGATCGCTTCGCTCCGGGTATTGTTCAGCCCGGAAACGAATTGGTTGTATTGCGTGACCAACCGGTTGTCCCGGATCAGTCCCTGGAATTCGGGTATTCCAACACTCAGCAGTAGCGCGCTGACTCCCAGTGTTACCATCAGTTCGATGAGTGTAAATCCTCGGTTCCGCACGACGTGGTCGGTCATCTTGATATTCGGTGCACAAATTTCGACAGAGTGTTTAGCGGTTCTCCTATTGGATTCTTTAGCAAGGCGCCCGGTCAGGAGGGAACTGATTCGCGGAAATGTGACACAGGCCACATTTGTGATTGTCCGTGGCAGGTCTTTAGAAGCTGGAACTCATCATCCGCGGGACGGTCCGATTGCAACGCATTCGGCACATCAGTGTTAGAATTAAAAATATTGCCAGATGAAGGTAAGCACAATGACGGCCTCAATGCCGCGGGCGTATTGATTGCTGACGGGTATAATCTGCATTTTTATATGGGGCTGCTAACATGAGCGAAGTTGAAGAACTTGAAACCCGTGTTTATAACTTACCCAGAGAAGAGTTTGCAAAATTCCGAGACTGGTTTCTTCAACTTGAAAACGACCTTTGGGATCAGCAAATTAAATCGGATTTTCAAGCTGGAAAATTTAATTGTCTAATTAAGAAAGCACGAGAAGAATTTGCTCAAGGAAAGGCTCGTGAACTTTGAAGCATTACACTTCATCGGACTTCCGGGAGTTGTACTGGAAACTCCCGGGCGAAATTCGGGAACTTGCGGATAAAAATTACGAGTTGCTCAAAGAAAACCCTCGCCATCCGTCTCTTCAGTTGAAACGCATTGAAGATCTGTGGTCTGCGCGTGTAGGCCTGCACTACCGCGCCATCGGAATGGATGCTCCAGGTGGAATTCAATGGATTTGGATTGGCTCCCATGCCGACTATGACAAATTCATTGGCTAACGATCACATCCACGCGGACGCTTACTTTTAGCGTTATAGAAATAGGGGCCTACCATCGAATTTATGGAGGATAACCCAAGCGACTCTGCATAGTTTCTACATCGGACGCGCTCGAAGTTGCTGATGGTCCCGGATCTGGAACTCATGATCCGGGGGGCGGTCTGATTGCAACGAATTCGTTAGATCAATGCTAGAATCAATAACTTATCCAGATAAATGTAAGGACAATGACAACCGCAATGCCTCAAGCTGTTATGGTCTCTCGTCATCCCATACAAGGCTTCCAGGCCTTGAAAGCCTATCTACAAGAAAACATTATCGGGCAGGAGTATCTGGTCGACCGGATGCTGATCGCGCTTTTGTCAGACGGCCATATATTGGTTGAAGGCGCTCCGGGGCTGGCTAAGACCCGTGCGATCAACAGGCTGAGCAAGGGGATCGAAGCGGATTTTCATCGGGTTCAATTCACGCCGGACCTGTTACCGGCGGACCTGACCGGTACTGAAATCTACCGGCCTCAGGACGGTTCTTTCAAATTTCAACGCGGCCCGCTGTTTCACAACCTCGTGCTCGCGGATGAGATCAATCGTTCTCCCGCGAAAGTCCAGTCCGCCTTGCTCGAGGCCATGGCGGAAAGGCAGATCACGGTCGGGCATTCGACTTATCCCTTGCCCGAGTTGTTCATGGTCATGGCGACCCAGAATCCGATTGAACAGGAGGGAACCTACCCGCTGCCCGAAGCTCAATTGGACCGTTTTTTACTTTATATCAAGATCGGCTACCCGGAGGCGGAGCATGAGCGCGAAATTCTGAGACTCGCCAGAGCCGAGGCCGGTCGAGCGAGCAATGATTCGCAAGGTGAATTCCAACCTATCCGCGAGTCGTTGATTTTGACCGCGAGACAGGAAGTCTTGAATCTTTATATGCAGGATAACCTCGAACGGTATCTGCTCGAAATCGTGTTGGCGACTCGCAACCCCGGCCGATACGGAGAGGATCTTGCGCATTGGTTGCAATATGGCGCGAGTCCGAGGGCGACGATCGCATTGGACCGCGTTTCCCGTGCAAGAGCATGGCTGGACGGTCGCGATTATGTGTCGCCCGAGGATATTCAGGCGCTGGCGGCGGATGTGTTGCGCCACCGGATCATCTTGTCGTATGAGGCGGAAGCCGAGGGGATTACTCCGGATCGATTCATCGACGAAATGATGTCGCGAATCGCGGTCCCGTGAGAGCGAAGCAATTCATCCCTCGCCACGGATCGACGCCGGCCGCCGGGAAAACCCTTCGATCCGACCAGGCTTCAGGAACCGAGGCGGTCGAGGTGAGTCTCAACGAGCTGATCGGACTGAACGGTTTGGCAGAACATTTGTCTTTCAAGAATCTGAAAATACGCTCCATTCTGAGCGGCGGCTATCTCTCCAGGGTCAAAGGCCGCGGAATGGAGTTCGATGAAGTTCGCTTGTATGCCCCCGGTGACGATGTTCGCTGCCTCGATTGGCGGGTAACCGCGC
>JAKEEL010000052.1 GCA_022616595.1 Methylococcaceae bacterium | reverse complement strand
TGACCGAAGAGAATCTGAAATACTTTCGTCAGGAGGTCGCCGGGAACGGTCTCTCTTCGTACCCGCATCCGAGATTGATGCCGGGTTTCTGGCAGTTCCCGACCGTATCGATGGGGCTCGGGCCTCTCATGGCGATTTACCAGGCACGCTTCATGAAATATCTGCACGACCGCCAGATCGTGAATACCGAAGGACGCAAGGTCTGGGCTTTCATGGGCGACGGCGAAATGGACGAACCCGAATCGATGGGCGCGATAAACCTCGCGGGGCGCGAGAAGCTCGATAATCTGATCTTTGTCGTGAATTGTAATTTACAAAGACTCGACGGTCCGGTGCGCGGCGACGGCAAGATCATCCAGGAACTCGAATCCGCGTTCCGCGGCGCGGGCTGGAACGTGATCAAGGTCATCTGGGGTTCCTATTGGGATCCCTTGCTGGCCCGGGACACCAAGGGACTGCTGCGCAAGCGCATGGAAGAAGTAGTCGATGGCGAATACCAGAATTACAAGGCCAAGAACGGCGCCTATACCCGCCAGCATTTTTTCGGCAAGTACCCTGAACTGCTGGAAATGGTCGCGAACATGTCGGATGACGACATCTGGCGATTGAATCGCGGCGGCCATGATCCGCACAAGGTTTATGCGGCGTACAAAGCGGCAGTCGAGCACGCAGGCCAGCCGAGTGTGATCCTGGCCAAGACCGTCAAGGGTTATGGCATGGGAACCGCGGGCGAGGGTCTGAACACCACGCATTCGCAGAAAAAGATGGCGCAGGACGAAATCCGGGCATTCAGGGATCGTTTCAGCATTCCGATTCCGGATGAGAAGCTCGAAGAACTGCCATTTTACAAGCCCGCCGCGGACAGCCCGGAAATGAAATACATTCGCGAGCGCCGTGAAGCGCTGGGCGGCTATCTGCCCGCCCGGCGTCAGGATGCGCCGCTGTTGCAGATTCCGGGGCTGGAAATGTTCGACGCGGTGACCAAGGGCAGTGGCGATCACGCGATTTCCACGACGATGGTTTATGTTCGGATATTGAGCACCCTGCTCAGGGACCAGAAAATCGGGAAATATATCGTCCCGATCATTCCCGATGAAGCACGCACCTTCGGCATGGAGGGGTTGTTCCGGCAATACGGCATCTATTCCTCGGTCGGGCAACTTTACGAACCGGTCGATGCCGGACAGATCATGTACTACCGGGAGGACAAGCGGGGTCAGATACTCGAGGAGGGGATCACCGAAGCCGGGGCCTTGAGTTCCTGGATGGCGGCCGGGACCGCCTACAGCAACCACAACACCCAGATGATCCCGTTCTATATCTTTTATTCGATGTTCGGCTTTCAACGGGTCGGAGACCTGATCTGGGCTGCCGGGGATATGCAGGCCCGCGGCTTTCTGATCGGCGGAACTTCCGGGCGCACCACGCTGGCCGGCGAGGGCTTGCAGCATCAGGACGGGCACAGTCTGTTGCTGGCCGCCACGGTCCCGACCTGTATCTGTTACGATCCGGCTTTCGGATACGAGCTTGCGGTGATCATTCAGGATGGCTTAAGGCGCATGGTTCAGGAAGGCGAGCGGATCTTTTATTACGTAACGGTCACGAACGAAAGTTATCCGCAGCCGGAATTGCCGCCGAAATCCGTGGAAGGGATTCTCAAGGGCATGTACCGGATTCGGAAGAGCCGGGGCAAGGCCGATGTCCAGCTTCTCGGAAGCGGTGCGATTCTCAGGGAAGTGATCGAGGCGGCCGAACTGCTGAAGAAAGACTTCGGGCTGAGCGCGGACATCTGGAGTGTGACCAGTTTCAACGAACTGCGCCACGACGGCGAGCGCAAGGAGCGCTGGAATCGGCTCCATCCCGACCGCAAACCCAAGATCAGCTATGTGCAACAGAGTCTGGGCAATACCACGGGGCCCGTGATTGCGGCATCCGATTATCAAAAGCTCGTAGCCGACCAAATCCGGGCCTTCGTGCCGCGCCGCTACTCGGTGCTCGGAACCGACGGATACGGGCGCAGCGACTGCCGCAGGGAACTTCGCAAGTATTTCGAAGTGGATCGCTACCACATCGCGCTCGCGGCACTGAAAACGCTTGCCGAAGAAGGGGTCGTGAATCTCGACAAAATCACTCAGGCCATTAGTCTTTATCATATCGATCCCGAAAAGCCGGATCCGGTTTCCCTGTAGAAAAAGCCAGGGTTGGATATTTGAATGGAACAAACAGTCCTGGTACCGGAAATCGGCGACATCGAGAATGTGGAAGTGATCGAGATTCTGGTAGGGGCAGGCGATGCGATCAAGCCCGAACAGTCGCTGATCACGCTGGAGAGCGACAAGGCGACGATGGAGGTTCCTTCGCCCTTTGCCGGGACCGTCGACCGAGTCTTGGTAAAAATTGGCGACCGGGTCAACGAAGGCAGCGAAATCTTGAGGATGAAGGTCTCGGAAACCGCTGAAAGCTCGCCTCGACCGCCAGCCGATCCCGGCGCACCGGAACCCGGAAGGCCCGCCATCGAGGCGGTGGAAGACCATCAATCCTGGCTGGGTCCGCCGGATGAAGTGCACATGGTTGCCGAACCATCGGCTCCGCCACCGGTGCTCGAGTTACCTTCACAACATCGACAGACCGCACATGCAAGCCCATCGATCCGGCGCTTCGCGCGTGAATTGGGGGTCGATCTGACACGGGTCCGGGGCAGCGGGCGAAAGAGTCGTATCCTGCATGACGATGTCAAACATTTTGTTAAGGCGGCTTTTCAGAAACCGCGGGGTGATCTGCTGGATCTTGACCGATGGTCGGCGCAACCCGAGGTTGATTTTTCCCGCTTCGGTGACGTCGAGTCACGGGATCTCTCCCGGATCAAGAAATTGTCGGCGGCCCATTTGCACCGCTGCTGGCTCGGCATTCCGCATGTGACCCAGCATGGCGATGCGGATATTACCGAACTCGAGGAGTTTCGCAAAAGCCTGAAACCGGAACTGGAGCTTCAAGGAATCCGCCTGACCCTGTTGCCCTTCCTGATGAAGGGTGTCGTGGCGGCGCTCCAGCGGTTCCCCGATTTCAATGCGTCCCTGGGGCCGGGAGGCGAGGCGCTGATCCTGAAAAGGTACTACCATATCGGGGTTGCCGTGGATACGCGCGAGGGACTGGTCGTTCCCGTGGTCAGGAATGTCGATCGCAAAGGACTGGCCGAACTCGCGCGGGAATTGTCCGAATTGAGCGCCAAGGCCAGGGACAAGAAACTCAAACCCGATGAAATGCAGGGCGGCAGCTTCAGCATCTCCAGTCTGGGCGGAATCGGGGGAAACGCATTCACGCCGATCATCAACCAACCCGAAGTCGCGATCCTCGGCGTTTCAAGATCCGGGATCCGGCCGGTTTTCCGCGACCCGGATTTCGTTCCGCGATTGATCCTGCCCCTGTCGCTTTCCTACGATCACCGAGTGATTGACGGCGCCGCGGCAGCCCGCTTTATCGTATTCCTCGCCGAAATCCTTGGAGATCTGAGGCGTCTTTTGATTTAAACGATGAATTTATTTGTTTTGAATGATTGAAGAGTGAGTGAATGGAAAACAAGCAATCCGATTTGCATGCCGAGGTCTTGGTTCTTGGTGGAGGACCCGGCGGCTATACGGCAGCCTTCCGGGCGGCCGATCTTGGCAAACAAGTAACGCTCATCGAGCGCTATCCGGTGCTGGGTGGGGTCTGCCTGAATGTCGGCTGCATCCCCTCGAAGGCGCTGCTGCATCTGGCCCGGGTGATTCATGAAAGTGAAGAGGTGTCCGAATTCGGAGTAGAATTCGGGCCGCCGAAACTGGATACCGGAAAGATCGTCCAGTGGAAGGAGCAGGTCACCGGAACCTTGACCAAGGGTCTGTCGGGCTTGGCTAGGCAACGCAAGGTGAAGGTCGTGACCGGACTCGGGAAATTCGTTTCCGAGCGTATCCTGGAAGTCGTAGGAAGCGAGGGCACGCAACGGGTTTCGTTCGACCATGCGATCATCGCGGCCGGTTCCCGAGCCACCAAAATTGTGTCTTTTCCGAATGACGATCCGCGAGTGATGGATTCCACGGACGCACTGAATCTGGACGAAATTCCGAAGCGACTCCTGGTAATCGGCGGGGGCATTATCGGTCTGGAACTGGCGACGGTCTATCACGCGCTGGGTTCCCGCATTACCATCGTCGAACTCATGGAACAGATCATTCCGGGTTGTGACCAGGACCTGGTCAGGCCCTTGTACCAGCGCATCAGGAAACAATACGAACATATTTATCTGAGCACGCGGGTGACTGAAATCAAGGCCTTGAAGAACGGGCTCAAAGTTGCTTTCCAAGGCCAGGGGGTTCCGGAGTCCGAAACCTTCGACCGGGTGCTGGTCGCGGTCGGGAGGCGGCCCAACGGCCATCTGATCGGCGCGGACGCGGCCGGGATCAAGGTCGATGAGGCGGGCTTCATTCCGGTGGATGACCGGCAGCGCAGCAATGTGAATCATATTTATGCGATCGGGGATATTGTCGGTAACCCGATGCTCGCGCACAAAGCGACCCACGAAGGCAAGGTGGCCGCGGAGGTGATCGCGGGCTTGCCCTCGGCTTTTCAGGCGCTGACCATCCCTTCGGTGGCCTATACCGATCCCGAGGTTGCCTGGATGGGGATCAGCGAGCAGGAAGCGAAGGAAAAAGGGCTTGAATTCGAAAAAGCGTCTTTCCCCTGGGCCGCGAGCGGCCGCTCCTTGAGCATCGGGCGCAATGAAGGGCTGACCAAGATTCTCTGCGACAAGACTACCGGGCGTTTGCTCGGCGCGGGGATGGTCGGGACCAATGCGGGCGAATTGATCGCCGAAGCGGTTCTCGCATTGGAAATGGGTGCCGATGCCCAGGATATCGGTCTGACCATTCATCCGCATCCGACACTGTCGGAAACCCTGGGATTCGCGGCCGAAATGATCGAAGGATCGATTACCGATCTGATCGTCAAAAAGCGGATGAATTGAAAACGATCGAACTGGCTTTCGAGTCCTTCGGTACGGACGGTCCGGCGCTGCTGATCTTGCACGGCTTGTTCGGTTCGGGCCGCAACTGGACCGGCATGGGCCGCAGGCTGGCGGAACATCACCGGGTATGGCTTCCGGATTTACGCAATCATGGCGCCTCCGGCCACAGCCCGGAAATGGATTATCCGCATCTGGCGGCCGATCTGCTGCGTTTACTGGATTCCTTGCGCATCGATTCCGCTTCGGTGATCGGTCACAGCATGGGCGGCAAGGCGGCGATTTGGCTCGCGCTGACCGAACCTGCCCGGATCAGTCGATTGGTGGCGGTCGATATCGCGCCGGTACGCTACGAACATGGTTTCGATACGATTTTGCACGGATTGCGTGGACTGCCTTTGGCCGAAATTCGATCCCGCGGGCAGGCCGACGAGGCTTTGTCCAAATTCATCCCCGAATCCGGACTTCGCCAGTTCCTGTTGCAGAATCTGGTTTCCGAAAATGGCCGGTACCGCTGGCGGATCGATCTGGGGATCATCCAGCAGACCATTCCGGTCTTGTTGGATTTTCCTCCCCGGAATGGCCTTGCTCCGTATCCGGGCGATGCACTGTTTATCGGCGGCTCGCATTCCCCGTATGCCGTGACCGAATATCGAGAAGCCATTACGCGCATCTGTCCGAAGGCCCGTATCGAAATGATCCAGGATGCGGGGCATTGGGTGCAGGTGGACCAGCCGCAACGATTTTTTAGAACCGTGGACACTTTTCTGCGGGAGCCTCAAAAACACCAGGCTTCTCGCGATGCCTAGCGTATTGCTCGCACGAAACCTGCTGATCGGCAATGCCATCTGCGGAATCCAAAATTGCGGCCGCGTGTAAACCCATCTGAAATAAGCACGAAACTGCTCGCCGCGCCCGGTTCTATTTCGGCTGGGTTTAGATCCGAGAGTTAGAGAACTGACGTCAAAACGACCGCAATCAGCGACATCGAAGCAAAACAACAGAAAAATAGCGCAACCAGAGGCCGCGTCACTCCAAATTTGCAAAGAAAGCGGATCGCCAATACATAAAGCAGTAAAATAAGAAATAATTTCATCATACATTCGCCCCTGTCACCGGAGGGAACCCGGAAGTTTCTGAAGACAACCAAACGCTCGGTGGTTCTGTCCGGATTCGCATCCGTTCACCGAAAGCCCGATGGGCTGTGTGCAGAAATACTACTCGTGGCAACCGGATCGATTCTGTCAGGAAATGTGTTCGGGTTCTGTGAACTATTCACATCTGTGAAGATCAGGCATAATCTAGCGAGCGAACCGAGTACCCAATTGAATCCAGGCCGCTCGAAAACGCAGCGGACAACATCAAGGCAGGCATCCCGTGGATACGGCTGTATACGAAGTTTTAGGTAAGATTCCGATATTCTCGCAGCTTCCGGATGACGCACGCCGATCTCTTGCGTCCCATGCTACGGTCAAGACCTATCCGAAAAATGCCATCGTGATCAACGAAGGGGATGATACCGCGTCGTTTCATTTCATATTGTCCGGGACCGTGCGCGTCTATGTGAGCGACGAACACGGCAAAGAACTGACGCTCAGCGTCGATGGCCGCGGAAAATATTTCGGAGAACTGGCGTTGTTGGACGATGCCCCCAGATCGGCATCGGTGATCACCTGCGAAAAAGCGGTCTGCGGGGTGATCTCCAAGGCCGAGTTCAAAGCTTGGCTGAATAATAATCCGAATGCTCCCTTCGGTATTATCAAGGGGCTGGTCAGCAAGGTTCGCATCCTGACCGACAAGGTCCGGACTTTAGCCCTGTCCGACGTCTACGGCCGCTTGATCATCGAAATTCAGAATATGGCCGAAGATGCCGGGGAAACGAAGATCATCCACAATCGGCCGACGCAACAGGATTTAGCCAATATGATCGGCGCGTCGCGAGAAATGGTCAGCAAGATTTTCAAAGAGTTGATCAAGGGAAAGTACATTACGCTGGATGGAAAGAAGCTGATCATCAACAAAAAGCTTCCATCGTCCTGGTAGACCGAAAGTGTATTAACTGGATGTTTGGGGGAAGGACGGGCTATTTTCGGCATCCGCCGGGATTTGTCGGCGCAGGTCGGTGAGTACTTCGCGGGATTTCAGTAGCGAGCTTTTGCGGTCCCGTTTGAAGAATTACTCCGACAGGAACTGTCGATTGCGTGAAAGGGTCTTTTTGATTTCACGAATCTCACAGTTCCACCGTCGAGCACGATTCAGGCTTTGTTTTCCAATACGTCCACCAGCGCCCTGGCCTCGTTTTTCTGCTCATCGTTTCCTTCGATCAGAATCTGTGACAGAATGCCGCGCGCCGATTCTTGATCGTCCAGATCCACGTAAGCCTTGGCCAGATCGAGTTTGGTCTCGATTTCGTCCCCGTCCGTCAAATCGGACATCTCGGAGACTTCATCGGGCGCCGCTTCATGCGTCGCACTGGTTGAATCGCCGAAATCCATAGCGACAAACTCAAAAGGTTCGTGATCTTCTTCCGGTCCGCCGGTGAATGCAGCGCCGGAATGATCCGTTTCCGAGCCACGTCCAAGATTCACACCGGCATCTTGATTGAAACGATCGAATTCAATTGATTTGTTGTCATCGCTAGCCTCGCCGCTGAAAGCGATCGACTCCTGTACGCTGTCGGAATCTGATTCCGACGCAAACTCCTGATACTCGTCGCGCTCGTTAAAATCGGCCGCCACTTCGAATCCCAGATCATCGCTTTCGAAATCATTTTCGTCAGCTTGAAGTTCGGTTCCACGCAGATCGAAAGTGTCGGAAGTTTCATCATTGAATTCCGTGTCTTCGAAACCATCCTGGTTCTTCGATTGCTCAGGCTTGACATGCTGTCCGAACAAGGCGCTATTCGGGCAAATCTCGCGCCCCATCTCCGCGACTTTAGCCCAGAATTCCGGTTTGTTTTGCTTGAATGCTTCAAGCTTCCTTGCATAAGCTTCAAACGCGTCCCGATCTTCGGTCGCAAAATGAATTTCCAATAATTTCAATTTGCATTCGTCACGTTCGGGATAGTTCTCGATCGCATTTCGAATCAGGTCTTCGGCCTGCTGGTAGCGACCGTAGGCCAGGTAAACGTCCGCTTCCGAAACCGGATCAACGTCATCGTGATCGGTCTCGAGCGCATCGAAATCACTCGGAGTGAATTCACTCAGGAAAGAACTTTCCACCACTCCAACCGGCTTGTTCTGGATTGGTTGCACGTTCTTCAAGCCGGTATTTTCTTCGACCGGCTCCTTGTCCGCTTTCGATGGAGAAAGAATACTCTCGGTATCGGCCATCATGATGCGGGTGCGACGCCGCGCGAGAGCCAATCCGAATAAGCCCAGCAGAATAATCGCACCGCCGCCCGCGGCCAGAAAGTAGGGCTCTGATAGTAATTCGCTGAATAGATCATCTTCAACCGGGCCAGGAACCATGGCGGTGTCCGCGGTTTCCGAGGGAACGGCCGCCGGGACCGGCTTGGATTCAACTGGTTTCGGAGCTGGTTCCATGATCTCGGGTTGAACCGGGGTCGCGGATTCTTCGACAATCCGTTCGGCGACGATCGGTTGCTGGTCGGTGGAACCGGATTCAGGTGATTGCTGCGCGGGAACCGGCTCGGGTTGCTGATCCTTGGAAACGGCTTCAGGTCCCTGAGCCGTGGAAACCAATGGAGCTTCCACTTTTGCGGCTTGTGTGAGATCGGTCCCGGCGCTTGGATTCTCCTCGGAAATCACGCTGAACGGGACTTCCGGCTTTGCAGTAGCCTCGACCGAAGCGACCGAGTTTTCGGCGGGTCCTGGGGATTGAGCCAGACTCTCGGGTTTCAGGTCAGCCGTACCGGGTTTATCCGCTTCGAGATCGATGATCTTTGCGGCGGGATGTTCCGTGCTCGGAGTCTGTTGAGTCTGTAAGGCGCTAAGCTGCTTATCTTTCAGGGTCAGCATGAGCCGCATGCGGGACAGTTGTTCTTCGACCTCTTTCAAACGGCTGCGCAGTTCGTCGTTTTCCTGACGAACGGTCTCGACCATCTCGGTCTGCAATTCCGCCTTTCCAAGCGAAGCACCTTGAGTCGTGTCCACGGAAGACTTCGCAACTGTTTCTCCCAAGGAAGGAGAAACGAGTTTCAATTTACTTTCCGGCTCACTGGAAACTTTCTCAGGGACGACCTCTTTGGTGTTCGATGCCTTTGAAGACGCCATTTCCTCGGGAGCCGAAGCCACCTTGCCGCTCCACTGATCATTCTGCCGTGCGAGTTCCGCGTACGCTTCCGGACGGCTGGTTTTCAAGATCACTTCTCGCGACGGTATCTTCAGTTGCTGACCGGCTTTCAATGCATTCATGTTTTTTTTAAAAAATGCATGCGGGTTCGTTTCATACAAAGCCACCATCATTTGTTCTTTGGAAACCGGCGGGTCTGTTTTCACCCGGTTGGCCAAGGCCCATAATGAATCGTTGCGCTTCGAGGATACGAAATCTCCGGCCTGGTATTTCTTTGCGGTTTTGTTTGTCCTTGGAGCGGGCGACTTCGAACGAAAACCGTAATTCGATGGCCGATCAACCGGGTAATGTGGCTTGGTAACGGTGCTGGATTGGACGGTTGGCGCCCGGGTCGCCGTAATCGTAGAATCTTTGAAGGTTGCAGGCGGGTCGAGCAGAACGGTAAACTCGCGAAGCATCCGACCGGTTGGCCAATTGACCTCGATCAAAAAATTAAGGAACGGTTCGCGGATCACGTCTTTAGAGGAAACCTGAACCACGATCCGGCCATTTTTGATTTCGGGTGTGAAGCGCAGTCGGGAGAGATAATAGGGGCGCTCGATCCCGGCATTTGCGAAGGCCGTTGGCGATGCCAGACTCACGCGAATATCGGAGGTCGATTCCGAACCGGAAGTAATTAATGGAATTTCCGCTTCGAGCACCTGGTTCAAAGCAGAATGAAGCTTGATTTCACCGACCCCCAAGGCATTTGCGCCGACCGGAGCCAGCAAACCCATCAGAGTCAGAGTCTTGGAAAAATTGCGCACTTCGCTCTCCTTCACGTTTTCAGCACCGCATCGCAACAGGTGCGACCGGTTCGTTGTTAATCTTCCATAAGATTAGCCTACATGAATTTTTTTACCAGATGTTCGGCGATTTGTACACTGTTCAATGCGGCGCCTTTCCGAACGTTGTCGCTGACAACCCATAGATTCAGACCCTTGGGATGCGAAATATCCTCCCGAATCCTGCCGACGAATACCGGGTCTTGGCCCGCGGACTCCGTGACCGCGGTCGGATAACCGCCAGGCCTGCGCTCGTCCACCACGCACACGCCCGGCGCCCGGCTTAACAAATCGCGCGCCTGTTCGGCCGTGATCTTGTCCCGGGTCTCGATATGCAGCGCTTCGGAATGACCGAAAAAGACCGGTACCCGCACCGCCGTCGGATTGACCTGGATCGAATCGTCGCCGAGAATCTTGCGGGTCTCCCAGACCATTTTCATTTCTTCCTTGGTATATCCGTTCTCGAGGAACACATCGATATGCGGGAGCACATTGAAGGAAATCTGCTTCGGGAAAACCTTGCTTTGGATCTTGCGGGTATTGAAAATATCCCGCGTCTGCTGCGCCAATTCTTCTATTGCGGATCTACCCGCTCCCGAAACCGCCTGATAGGTGCAGACATTGATCCTTTCGATTCCCGCCGCGTCATAAATCGGCTTCAAGGCGACCACCATCTGGATCGTCGAACAGTTCGGATTCGCGATAATGCCACGCTTGGCATAACCTTCAAGATCATCGGGATTGACTTCCGGGACCACGAGCGGAATGTCCTTCTCATATCTGAATTGCGAAGTATTGTCCACGACCACGCATCCGGATTCCGCGGCACGCGGCGCATGTTCCCTGGACACTCCGGCACCCGCGGAAAACAATCCGAGTTGGACTCTTGAAAAATCGAATTCGGCCAGATCTTCCACCTTCAAGGACCGGCCCATGAACTCAATTGTTTTACCCCGTGAACGGCTGCTGGCCAAGGCGTAGACCTCGCCGACCGGAAATTCGCGTTGCTCCAGGATCGACAACATGGTTTCGCCGACCGCTCCGGTCGCGCCGATTACCGCTATATTGAATGTTCTACTCATCGAGATTTACAGTTTAATTCCGAGTTTCAAAAAAATTGATTTGTCCGTCAGGGACTGTCCGCTATCTTCCTCATCGCCTTGACCACCGCATCACCCATCTGTGCCGTACCCACCTCGAGCATACCGGGTGAATGGATATCCGGCGTGCGCACGCCGCTGTCCAAGGCATCGCGTACCGCGCGCTCGATCAGATTGGCCGCCTCGTTTTCACCCAGCGTATAACGCAAAAGCATCGCGGCCGACAATATGGTCGCGAGCGGATTCGCGCGTTCCCGGCCCGCGATATCCGGTGCCGAACCATGAATCGGTTCATACATGCCCTTAGCGCTCGCATCGAGCGAAGCCGAAGGCAGCATCCCGATGGAACCGGTCAGCATCGCCGCACAATCGGAGAGTATGTCACCGAACATATTGGTTGTCACGATCACGTCGAACTGTTTGGGCGCTCGAACCAGTTGCATCGCAGCATTGTCCACATACATATGGCTTAATGCGATTTCCGGATATTCCCGCGCCGTGCTCGTCATCACTTCTCGCCATAATTCGGTGCATTCGAGTACATTGGCCTTATCCACCGAACAGACCCGTCTATTTCGCTTCATCGCGATCCGGAATGCCGAGTGCGCGATCCGGCGGATTTGGGATTCGCGATAAACTAGGGTATTGAAACCCTCGCGTTCGCCATTTTCCAGCACACGAATCCCTCTTGGCCGGCCGAAATAAATCCCGCCGGTCAATTCGCGCACGATCAGGATGTCAAGACCCTCGACCACCTCGGGTTTGAGCGTCGAAGCGCCAACCAGCTGAGAGTGCATTACCGCGGGACGCAAATTGGAGAACAAGTCGAGTTCCGCGCGCAATCCCAACAAGCCGCGTTCCGGGCGCAAGGCGTAATCCAGCGATTCCCATTGCGGGCCGCCGACGGCCCCGAGCAGGATCGCATCCGCCGATCTCGCCAGATCGAGACTACTTGCCGGCAAGGGTTCGCCGCATTGCTCGTACGCGGCTCCGCCGATCAATTCGGATTCGAGTTCAAGCCGGATACCCGAAATCGAAGTCAAACAACCCAAAACTTTGGTCGCTTCCCGGACGATCTCGGGACCGATCCCGTCTCCGGGGAATACGGCAATCTTATAGGTCATAAAAGTGCTTTTTTAATCTTTGAATGGGTCTGAAGGACCGATCTGATCCAGAATCAGGATACCTATCCAATAAAGAGACGGCATTATAATCCAAACAACCCTCCGGTTTGTGAATTGCGGGCAGATTAGCTTAGGAGACGGAACACTTTAACGGTGATTATTTTCCTTTGACCGCGCAACCCCTTCGACCCTTAAACGTTTGCGCCATTTTCGAACACTTTCGTGCCGTTCCGTATCGTTGCTCATACCGACGAATAACAGCGCGCAACAAACGAGCCCGCCTATAATAAAGAGTATCTTAATCAGAAATACACTAGACATTTTCAAACCTCCATCCGATAGAACCGAGGGATAACAATGCAGCAACGGCGAAAATCCCTTGTTGGATTCAGAATCGAGAGTATTGTATTGCATTGAACCTTTGGGCCAGAGTATGGGCCTGGCTGATTGTCAACAGAAAAGTACCGGGATGACGGCCGGTCCACGCAAGCCCCGCATCTTCGGATTGAAAAAAATGGACAGAATGACAAAAGTGATCCCCGACATTTTCTTTGACGCGAGCAGCCTTCGGGATCATGAAGGACATTACAGTGTTTCTCGGTTGAACGTGCTCCAGATGCCTTGGGCTGACGATCAAACGTATGGGAAAGTCCGTGGTTGGACAAAACGACTCGACTCGGATGCGGGTCCGCAGAATTCCAGGCAAAAACAAAGTATCGAAGGCGCACCAGGCATACAGGAGTTGCTCATCGTTAAGCTCTAAACGGTGGCTGGTTGGCTGGACGGTGAGACCTCGGTACCCGACAATTCTATTCTGATCATCAAAATCGACTCCCCACCATCGGCTTAACGTCTCAATAATCTTATTGACGGGAACTTGCAGGTCTGCCGCTAGCATCTGCATGGTTAACGGACTTTCCCGGCACAACATTCGATAAATTCCGAGGGATACGTTCTGTTCCGCCTGAATTAACGCCGGGAAGGCGGTGCCGAGCAATTCGATCAATTCATCCAAACTCGGTTTTTCAGCCGCCTTCCGATTGAGGACTGCTGTATTTTCTTGACTGATCCGGGGCCCGGGCCCGTCCGGATCACCCATCAGCCGGCACAGCAGGAAAGTTGTTTGACATCTTTGGCAAAGGTTTGGGCACAAAGCTTCAGGCCCTCGACCATGGTCAGATAAGGAAACAGCTGGCCCGCGAGTTCATCGACCGTCATCCGATTGCGGATTGCGAGCGCGGCGGTCTGGATCATTTCGCCGGCTTCAGGAGCGACAATCTGTACGCCAAGCAGCTGGCCGCCCGTCTTTTCCGCGACAAGTTTGACGAATCCCCTGGTTTCGAAGTTCGCCAGCGCACGCGGTACGTTATCCAGGGTTAGGGTCCGGCTCTCGGTTTCGATATTCTGCGTATGAGCTTGCGCTTCGTTCAACCCGACGGTTGCCATTTGCGGATCGGTGAACATCACCGCAGGCATCGCCGAGAGGTCCAACGCGGCGTCGCCGCCAGTCATATTGATCGCGGCCCGAGTTCCGGCGGCAGCGGCCACATACACGAACTGGGGTTGGTTGGTACAGTCACCGGCGGCATAGATATGTTCCACACTGGTCCGCATACGATCGTCAATCTGGATCGCACCCGAGTGGTGGGTTTTCACGCCGGCCTTGTCCAAGGCCAGCGCTTCAGTATTCGGCGGGCGGCCCGTCGCGATCAGCAATCGGTCGCCCCGGATGATTTCATGCGCGGTGTTGACGATAAATCTTCCGGAAGAAAACAAGCCTTTCTTGTATTGGATGGTTTCCGCCCGGGTATGGGTCAGGATGCGCATTCCTTCGGCCTCCAGTACCTTTTGCAGTTCCGCGCCGATGGCAGGGTCTTCACTGTACATCAGCGTATGCAGCGCCAGCAGAGTAACCCGGGAGCCCAGGCGCAGGAAAGCCTGCGAAAGCTCCAGGGCGACGATTGAAGAACCGATTACAATCAGGTGGCGCGGCAGGTTTTCGGCAACCAAGGCTTCCGTGGAAGTCCAATATGGTGTGCCTGCAAGCCCCGGAATCGGCGGAACTACGGGCGATGAACCGGTGGCGATCAGGAAGCGGTCGGCGCTAATTTCGACATAGTCTCCGTGTTCGCCGTCGACGATCAGGGCATGGGCATCCCGGAAGCGGGCATCGCCCTGGACCAGCGTCATTTCAGGCCGGGATTTCAGGATTTCCTCATATTTCGCGGCCCGAAGCTCGTTTACGCGGGCCTGCTGCTGGGCGACCAGCTCGGCGCGATCGATCACCGGAATCTGTTTTTTGAGGCCTTTAAACGCATTCGACTTCTGATGATGGGCGATCTGCGCGGCGCGGATCATGATTTTCGACGGAACACAGCCCACATTCACGCAGGTTCCGCCGATCACAGACCGTCTTTCAATCAGGGTGACCCGGGCGCCTTCTTCAATGACCCTGAGCGCGCAGGCGAAGGCCGCCGAGCCGCTGCCGATGATCGCCACATGCAAGGGGTCCCCGCC
>JAKEEL010000051.1 GCA_022616595.1 Methylococcaceae bacterium | reverse complement strand
CTAACAAATGACAGGAACACTATCACGCCAAGGTGACAATGCTGTTTCATTTGTAAGTCAGGTTCGTGTCATTCGCCTCCCGACCCGCACTAATCCGGTTTCAGGTTTATGGTAGATTCGAGCTGTGACGCGGTAGCCAAGGGTTCAGCCGCTTCACCCCGTATTAGACCTACCGCCTGCCCGGCAAAAATTTGCCGCTCGAAACTTCAAAAGCCGTTTCCTCGATATTGTCATCATGGGGTTTCCATTTTTTTACAATAACTTATCTAGTTGGCCCCGCAATTGCTTGCATCGATCAGTTGTGAAGTCGCCTGCAATTAACCGTCTGTTTACGAGGAAATCATGATTCGCCATTCGCTATTCGCCTTGCTCGGGAGCGTCGTTGTCTGGGCCTGCGTCATTTTACTCAACGTGGATCAGTCGAGTTATCTGCTTGATTTTCCGGGAATGATCCTGGTCTTCGGAGGTACTCTTTTGACCACGATTCTGAGCCAGTCCTTCGATAAAGTGCAACGCCTGTTCAGGAAGTTGCCGCAGTACCTGCGCGAATCACGTTTCGAGGGATGGGAGGATGCCGAGACCCTGTTGCAACTCGGCGATTGGGTCCGTCGCGGGAATATCCGGATCGCGGACCGCATGGTCGATTCACTGCGCGAGCCGGTGTTTCGTTACGGCGCCGAACTGATTCTGGACCGCAACGAACGCAGCGACATTGTGCGTCTCTTGCGCTGGAAAATTGGCACTTTGCGAGAAGCCGAGATCGGCGAAATCCAGATCGTCAAAACCATGGCGGCCTTTGCGCCGGCATTTGGAATGCTGGGCACGCTGTTCGGGCTGGTCAAAATGCTCTACGGTCTCGGGGATAGCGGTCTCGCGGAAATCGGCAGCGCCATGGGATTCGCGATGACGACAACGGTCTACGGCCTGATCGTCGCGAATTTGATACTGAAACCTCTCGCGATTCGAATGGAGCGCCGGGCGATGCACCGCCACGCTTGGCTGAACGTGCAGTTCGAGGCCATTCTGATGGTCTATGAAAAACGCAATCCGATGATGATCCGCGAGTATCTCGAAGCCTTCCTGGGCGCCCCCCGGAACAAACACGTGGAAGTCCAAACCAGCGGCGATTTGGCCTGATCAGCGAAAATTACATTGAACGCAGCGCGGGCGAACCGAGCGGAACCAACAGAATGCATCGAAGCGAGACACCCCGGGAATCGACTCTGACATGCCCCCCGGATAACAGTTGGGTTTATGCGGGTCCCTGGGACGAGAATGAACCGGGCCAACAAACCGACACGGACAACTGGCTTTTAAGCTACGCCGATATGCTGACTTTGATGCTGACCCTGCTTGTGATGCTGTTGGCCTTTAATCATATCCAAAACAAGCATCCCGGCCCGGCGCAAATCAAAAATGCGCTTGAAGTCATGCAGTCCGCGAAACAGTCCAAGGAAACGACACCGGGCCATTCAGATACGGAACTCATCGCCAAAAGAACTGAAATTCCAGCCGCTTTGAATTACCGGACAGTCCACAAGACAGCCCGTGCGCCGCTCTATCGACAGTACATTGCTGATCTGACCCCGCCGCCATTCTGGTCTCCAGATGAAGCGCAAGACGATTTATCGGAAACCGAATCTCGCGGTCGGCTGGTCAGCCAGAGTTTGAAGGAACTGGATCTTTCGATCGATGCTGTGGATGCCCTGAACCACTTTGAAATAACCTCCCCGGCACTCCGAGCGTATGGCCAATTCAAAAATTCATCCGCTCGGCAAGTTGCAGAACCGCCTGTGCGGGAAACGACGCAGCCAAACGATGTCGAGCGCTTTCAGCGCCTCATTTCAGAACAAAACCTGGACGGATTGATCGAGGTTTCGAAGGCTCCGAATGCGGTTCGCATGGAAGTGAACGAGCGCATCCTGTTCGAAACAGGCGAGGCTGAGCTGAAGCCGAACGGCATGACTCTGCTCAATGAACTCGCGAAGCTCTTACAAAACCAGCCCGGAAATATCCATATCGAAGGACATACCGACGATGTACCGATCGCGACCGCCCGCTTTCCCTCCAACTGGGAATTATCGGCTGGCCGGGCCAGTAGCGTGGCCCGCTACCTGATCGGTCATTCGGTGGACCCGGATCGATTGAGGGCCATCGGTTTTGCGGACACTAGGCCGCGGGCCGGCAATCATTCGCCCGAAGGCCGTTCAAAAAACCGCAGGGTTTCCCTGGTCATCGAAATGGACGATTCCAAATCTGACGGTCATGCAGAGCATCCGGCACGTCCAAAAATGAAAAAATTGTAGGAATTTCCCCCAATCGCAAATATTCACGCTCCGGATTGGGTTGGAATCCCGAAAGCTGGTATCATCGCTTCGATTCAGAACCAGATTTCGCCCACATCGCTCCGGACTTTCCGTTGCGGCCGAGATGATCCGCCGGCAAGGTGGAGATTCGTTGCCACCGCCGTTGACCAGAGCAGAAACCTCGCAAATCATTCCAACGCAACATGACCCGGCTCACGCATTTCAATCAGGACGGCGACGCCCATATGGTGGATGTCGGCGACAAAATTCCGACTCACCGGGAAGCACTGGCCGAAGGCTTTATCGAAATGCGGCCGGAAACGCTGGGAATGATCATGCGTGGAACTCATAAAAAAGGGGACGTTCTCGGGATCGCCCGTATCGCCGGGATCATGGCCTGCAAGAAAACCGCGGAACTCATCCCGTTGTGCCACCCGATCCCGATCACCCATGTTGACATCCACTTCGAAGAAGACACGCAAAACAGCCGGATTCGCTGCCAGGTGAAAGTGCGGACGCTCGCGCCGACCGGGGTGGAAATGGAAGCATTGACCGCGACCCAAATTTCACTGCTGACCATTTACGACATGTGCAAAGGGGTCGATCGCGGGATGCGGATCGATTCAGTGCAGTTACTCGAGAAATCCGGCGGGAAATCAGGTACCTGGATCCGGCAATAAAATCGACCGGGGGCCGAGAAGGGGCCGTCAAGAAGATGCCGAGTTGGCCTCCGGGACAACGACATCTACGTTCATGCCACCGCGCTACGCGTCTCTTTCGATCCGTTCCACACAGCCGGGATCGACCGGATCTTTTTTCACGCCGAAGGTCCACGCGTCGTTGACCAGAAAATTGACCACCGAGGACACGACGATCGCGATCACGTTGGCGGCGAGATAATGAATGTAAAGCGCGAGCCCCTTGGTCAGTATGAATTGAATTGCAATCGCCAGCCAACACGCCACGAAATACTGCCCCAGCTGTAGAAAATAATGCCTTGCGATCCGCTCCCTGCGGTCCGCCCAGGTCCAGATCCGGTTCAATGAAAAATTGCTCGCCGTCGCGCAAACGATCGCCAAGGCCAGCGACAGACTCAAGCGAGAATCCGGGGAATCGATCCCTAGGAAGATGGTTTCCTGTCCAAGATAGAGCACACCGAGATTGACAAAGGTACCGGTAAAGCCAACCGAACCGAATTTGACAAAGCGGTTCTTGAGAAGCCAGCGAATCATGGAATGAATCATAATTGCCCGTATGCTGTTATCCGGGCCGGTGGTGCGGATGATTTTTGGATCATTTCAAGCGCTTTGGTAAACACTTGTTCAGGAGCGATCCGTTTGAGACATTGATTGTCTCCGTCGCACGGCGAATTTCGGTGGTTGTATGCGGTCAGGCACGGTGAGCACGACAACCCGGTATAAAAAAAATGCGCATTCCGCGAGTGCGATCCGTACAATTCGGGGCTTTCGGGCCCGAAGAATATGATCGTCTGGATCGGGGTCATCGCGGCGAACTGGCCGGGTCCGCCGTCATTCGTAATCAACAGTACCGCGTGATGGAAAAGCAACATCAGTTCCCGAATCGAACGCGTATAACCGGTCAGGTCGATGATATTCGAACTGCCGCAATGGTCGATGATCTTCCTGGCTAAGGGCTTATCCGATCCGAGACCGATCACACCGACTGCAAATCCCTTATCGAGCAAGGCAGCGGCCAAGATGCGGTAATAATCCATCGGCCACGCCCGGATCGGCAAAATACCGCCGCTCGGATAGATCAGCACCAGCTTGCGCTCATGGCAAACCGGGAAATCCCGGCATAGTCTTTTCACCATTTTCTCGACATCGCTCGGATGCGGATCGAAATTCGGGGTCTCCAGCCGGTCGTCTCTGGTCACCCGTTTCCCGGTCGGAACGGTGCCGGACTCCAATGCCTCGACCAGGGTCAGATATTGGCGGCTGATATGCTGATATGGATTGTACAGCACGGGACGATTGATGAACGATCCTCGATAAAGCCCTTCCTGGGAATAGGGCGAGAAGCCGGCACGAATTCCGGCACCCGATAAAAACGAGAGAATACTGCTGATCCGTGCGAATAGTTCACAGTCCACGGCCACATCGGCGGCAAACCTGCGCATTTTCAGCAGCACCCGCAGGCTGTCGAACAGGAAGCTCCGCAGAGACTGGTCACGGATGGTCAGAATATTCTCCTCGCGAACCACTCCGAGAATTTCGAGCATTTCCCGGTTTTTTTCGAACAACAGTACCGAAATCGAGGCTTCGGGGTACTTTTCTTTAAGCCGCTGGAACATGGGGTAGGCCAATACCAGACTTCCCATTTCCGACAACAAGATCACGAGGATCTTTTCCGGTGGGTTGGACGATTCTTTACCCGGAAAAATTCTCGAGTAAAAAGACAGGCCCTTGCAGATCCAGATTCCGACAAGCCGGTCGATCGAGCGGAGAAAAGTAAGGTTCATCGAAATCGGATGCCGCCCTGGTGATTGTCAAGGCTGCGATCAGGGAAACGGCTCAACCAACCACACCAAGCGAAGCCTGCCGTTACCTAAACCTTCCGGTAGAGTTCGCTTCCCTGTTCGCGAAACTGCTGCGATTTCTCCGTAAGGCCCGCGGCCAGCACCCGGGAATCGTCCAAGCCCTTGCTTTGCGCATATTCCCGGACATCCTGGCTGATTTTCATGGAGCAAAAATGCGGTCCGCACATCGAGCAAAAATGCGCAACCTTGGCCGATTCATGCGGCAGCGTTTGATCGTGGAATTCCCGAGCGCGTTCCGGGTCCAGACCCAGATTGAACTGGTCTTCCCAACGGAACTCGAAACGCGCCTTGGACATCGCATTGTCCCTCGCCTGCGCGCCGGGATTGCCTTTCGCGAGATCGGCCGCATGGGCCGCGATTTTATACGTGACGAT
>JAKEEL010000050.1 GCA_022616595.1 Methylococcaceae bacterium | reverse complement strand
TTGATGGGGGCCACTTTGAGCACCGCGCCGGTCCTTTGACAAAGCATCTGCCAGGGTACGATATTGGAATGATGTTCCATCGCGGTGATCAGAATTTCATCGCCCGGCCCGAACTTCAGGTTACCATAGCTCTGGGCGACCAGATTGATCGCCTCGGTGGTGCCGCGCACGAAAATGATTTCCTTCTCGCTTGCCGCATTGATGAACCGCCGGACCTTTTTGCGCACGCCCTCAAAAGCCGCGGTCGAACGTTCGCTCAACGTATGCACGCCGCGGTGAATATTCGCGAAATCATGTTCGTAGAGGTTCGAGACCGCATCGATGACCGCGCGTGGCTTTTGCGTGGTGGCCGCATTGTCCAGATATACCAGAGGCTTTCCGCGTATCGTTTCGTTTAGAATCGGAAAATCCAGGCGGAGTTTATCGACCGGGAAAGGCTCGGTGGATAAAACTTTGTCGGACAGCGATTCGGATCTTAAATAATTCATAACCATTCCTTCCGTACACCGGTTTGCGGCAGAGCGGCCAACAGTTCGGCCTGAATCACGGAACGCAGACCCGGCCGTTTTACTTTTTCGACCATTTCGTTCGCAAACGCAAAGGTCAGCATATTGCGCGCGGATTCTCGGTCCACGCCGCGCGACCGCAAATAAAAGACCGACTGTTCGTCGAGCTGACCGACGGTCACCCCATGCGCGCATTTGACGTCATCGGCATAGATTTCGAGCTGAGGCTTGCTGTCGATTTCAGCATCGCTGGACAAAAGCAGATTGCGATTCGACATCTCCGCATCGGTTTTCTGCGCATCCCGCGCCACGATGATGCGGCCCTGAAACACGCCGCGCGCACGCTGATCCAGAATGCCCTTATAGGACTCGCGGCTGAAGCCGTGTGCTTCGCGGTGACAAATCCGGGTGTGATGATCGACATGCTGGCGGCCGGTACACAGGAACAGACCGTCGAGCGAACACTCGGAGGCTTCGGACAGATCGACATGGACTTCGTTGCGCGCCAGGAGTCCCCCGAACGAAAAATTCGCATGATTGAGACGTCCGTAGCGTCCGACATCGGCGTAAAGGCCGCCGAAATGAAATCCCCGGTTTGATTCGCACTGCAATTTGGACCACCGGATATCGGCCTGTTCGGCGAGCACTAGCTCCGATACCGCGGCACTCAGGTAGCCGGATTCCTCGGAGCCGATGTAGCTTTCGATGATTTCGGCTTGAGATCCGGGCCCGGCAATCACGAGATTCCGGGTCGTCGATAAACCATCCGCTCCGGTCGAAACAAAAATCAAATGCACAGGAGATGCGACCTTCATGTCTTGCGGAACGTAAACAAACGCGCCATCGGTGAACAATGCGGTATTGAAGGCCAGGAAGCCGTTGCTTTCCTTGTTAAGGACCCCAGCGAAATATTCCCGGACGCGATCCGCATGAAGTTCGAGCGCTTCGGCCATCGAACAAGCAATGATTCCGCGGGCCGGCTCCGGAAGAACCGACAATTCGCGGTTGGAACGCCCGTTCACAAAGACTAAAGACGCCGCGCCATCGATCGAAAATTGCTTCAATCTGGAGCGATCGACTGCTTCGAAAGGGCTGCTTACCGAGCTGAAGCGCCTGCGTTCGATCGGAGCGATATTCGTATAGCGCCATTCTTCTTCACGCGGCGAAGGAAAGCCGGATTCTGAAAAGTTTGCGAGGGCTTTCTCGCGCGCCGTGTTCAACCATGACAAGCCCATGCCCGGCAAGGATGCCTTGATCGCACTGTATTGAGCGGTGTAATGCTGTTTTAATTCGGTACTCACGATGCTGCTCCGGCGTGTTGCTCGAGCCAGCCGTAACCGCGGTCCTCGAGTTCCAGGGCCAGGGAGGCGTCGCCGGACTTGACGATCCGGCCTCCGGCCAGGACATGCACGAAATCCGGCTTGATATAGTCCAGAAGCCGCTGATAATGGGTGACCAGAATAAAGGACCGATCTTTGGAGCGCAGCGCGTTCACCCCGTCGGAAACGACTCTCAGGGCGTCGATATCGAGTCCCGAATCGGTTTCATCGAGAATCGCAAGACGCGGTTCCAACACCGCCATTTGCAGGATTTCATTGCGTTTTTTCTCGCCGCCCGA
This sequence comes from Methylococcaceae bacterium, assembly GCA_022616595.1. Classification (GTDB taxonomy): domain Bacteria; phylum Pseudomonadota; class Gammaproteobacteria; order Methylococcales; family UBA1147; genus UBA1147. The sequence goes on along the minus strand of JAKEEL010000050.1, from coordinate 3,131 downwards.
GAATCCCTCATTGACCGCGCGGTACAGGAACTGCTCGTCCATATCCACGAGCTTCATTTTCGATTTCACGAGGCCGATAAAATCCATCGCATCCAGTTCTTCGAGTGCCCTGTGCTTGCGGATCGCGTTGACCGCAGTCTTCAGCAAATAAATATTGCTGACCCCCGGGATCTCAACCGGATACTGGAAGGCGAGAAAAACGCCCTCGCGCGCACGTTCTTCGGGCGGCATCGCGAGCAGGTTCGCGTGATTATAGGTCGCCATGCCCGAGGTTACGGTGTAGCCATCCCGTCCCGCCAGGACGTGCGCCAGCGTACTCTTGCCGGACCCGTTCGGTCCCATGATCGCATGGACTTCGCCGGCTCCGACGTTAAGGCTGATTCCTTTCAAAATCTCCTTATCCTCCACGCGAACATGGAGACTTTCTATCGCTAACATTCAATACTCCGAAGAAAAAAATCGCTAATGGACAGGTTTCCGCTTCAACCCACGCTGCCCTCGAGGCTGATTCCGAGCAGGGCCTGCGCCTCCACCGCGAATTCCATCGGCAATTCCTTGAAGACTTCCTTGCAGAATCCATTCACGATCATCGACACCGCGTCTTCGGCCGAAATACCGCGCTGTTGGCAGAAAAACAGTTGGTCCTCGCTGATTTTCGAGGTGGAGGCTTCATGTTCGACCCTTGCGCTCGGTTGTTTCACCTCCATGTACGGAAAGGTGTGCGCGCCGCACTTGTCGCCGACCAGCAGGGAGTCGCATTGGGTATGGTTTCTCGCGTTCTCCGCATTTTTCAGTACCTTCACGAGTCCGCGATAGGTGTTGTGCGCCCGCCCCGCCGAAATGCCCTTGGAAACGATGGTGCTGCGCGTATTTTTACCGATATGGATCATTTTGGTCCCGGTGTCGGCCTGCTGGAAATGATTGGTCACGGCGACCGAATAGAATTCACCGACCGAGTTGTCGCCGGTCAATACGCAACTCGGATATTTCCAGGTGATCGCGGAGCCGGTTTCGACCTGAGTCCAGGAGATTTTCGAATTCACCCCTCGGCAATCACCGCGCTTGGTTACGAAGTTATAGATCCCGCCGACGCCGTTCTCGTCACCGGGATACCAGTTCTGGACGGTCGAATATTTGATCCTGGCATCATCCAGCGCGATCAGTTCAACCACCGCCGCATGCAGCTGGTTTTCATCCCGCATCGGAGCGGTGCAGCCTTCGAGATAACTCACGCTGCTCTTCTCTTCGGCGATGATCAGGGTGCGCTCGAACTGGCCGGTATTCGCCGCGTTGATCCGAAAATAAGTCGACAGCTCCATCGGGCAGCGAACGCCTTTCGGGATATATACGAAGGAACCGTCGGAAAAAACCGCCGAATTCAAGGCCGCGAAAAAATTGTCCGCATAAGGCACGACCGAACCGAGATATTGCTGAACCAGATCGGGATGGCATTGCACCGCTTCGGAGATCGGGCAGAAGATCACCCCGGCTTCCGCGAGTTTTCCCTTGAATGTCGTGGCCACCGAGACACTGTCGAAAACAGCGTCCACCGCGACGCCCGCAAGCTTTTCCTGCTCGGCGAGCGGAATGCCGAGTTTTTTATAGGTTTCAATCAACTGCGGATCGACTTCGTCGAGACTTTTCGGCCCGCCGCGCTTGTCTTTCGGGGCGGAATAATAACTGATTTCCTGATAGTCGATCGGCGGAAAGTGTACAAAGGCCCATTGCGGCGATTTCATGCTCAGCCAGTGACGGTAGGCTTTGAGCCGCCATTCCAGCAGAAACCCGGGTTCATTCTTCTTGGCTGAAAGCGCACGAATCACATCCTCGTTCAATCCGGGCGGGAACGTATCCGCCTCGAGATCGGTTACAAAACCCTGTTTGTAGCCCTGCCCGATCAGTTTTTCTATTTCTCGACTGCTCGCCGACATACCTCTCTCCGAAAATCGATGGCCCGCGGTCTATCCGCGGGTCAAGCTATCCACCGAAACTTTGAATTCCAAGGCTGTGGATGGTTTGATTTTAAACGCCAGATCGGCAAGGGAAACCGATTCCAGCGCGGTTCGCATGGCCTTGTTTATGACCCTCCAGTTGCCGCGAATATCACAATGCGCGGACTGCTCGCAGTAATCGTCCGAAATACTGCATTCGGTCAACGCGATCGGCCCCTCGATCGCCTGAACGATATCGGCGACGGAGATCCTTTCCGGCGCATGACTCAAGCAGTAACCCCCTTTCGCGCCGCGGATCGAATGCACGAGCCCGGAATGGGCCAGCAGTTTCAATAGCTTGCTCACGGTCGGCAACGCGATTCCCGTGGCGTGCGCGATTTCCACGGCGGCATGGATTTCTAGTTTCGCCCTCGCCATATATCCGAGCAGGACCGTGGCGTAATCCGTCAATTTACTCAATCGCAACATGGCTTCGCTCAAAATTTAGAGTACTATATTAGTACTATTTAATTCCTGAGTAAAGTACTAGGTTACAATGCTCGGGGGCCGGACCCCGGAAGGGTAGCCAAAACAATGGCTGCACGGATGTTCGACGGGCATCAAAACCGCCCCCATCCGGCTCAATAGGCCGATTTTCGCACCGTAACAACGCAAGTCACAAAAAGGTCTGTCTTCGCATTTCGAATTCAATCATTCCCCCGAAGCCGCTGCACCACTACCGGGCAACCCATTGATTCATAAGGTATCCATTAGAATTCCCGAAGATTTCTCCGTCGCGGAATCGCGGATCCTGCCGAGCGCAGGCGACTTTTTCCTGGGCTATAACACCTTGGACGCAATCGAGGTCAACAGGTTGCTGGTCGTTGCCACGACCCTTATCCATTAACCCAACGACAAACAGCAAGTCGAAAACGCCATCAGCGCCCTGGAAACCACCATCGGCAAGCGGAAGCGCCGGTGGCCCCCAGGAACGCCTGGCGCGTTTGCGTTTGGTCAATATGACAAGGTATTCGTGATACCAACTACTCATGTAATTACCTGCACAAATGTGAAACAGCCCGAAGCAAGACTCCCAAATCTGGTGCATCGTGCAAGCTAAACCGCCAAAGGCAAATTGTGCGTTGCATCCTGAATAACACAGTATTTCATTCGGCGCCAAGAACGTGGCCCGATTGTTGC
>JAKEEL010000049.1 GCA_022616595.1 Methylococcaceae bacterium | reverse complement strand
TCCGGAATCAGATCAATTTCGCTGCCGAGACCCAGTTCACCCGCAAGGTCATAGATCAATCTCAGAATCGCGAAATCCTCGAGCGCAAAGCCCACGGAATCGAACAGCGTGATTTCATGCTCGGAGGAGACGACCATCACGAACGGTTCAACGAACCCCATCCCGAGACTCGCAGTCGCCGGGCCGGGGCAGTATCCTGTCAGACCCCATCCGATTCCGAACACGGACGCTCCGCCGATCAACGGTCTTCAAAACATTCCTCGAAGAACGAGCGCATCATTTGCCATGAACGTGTGTCGGCGAGAGGCTGATACACGGTGCCGAAACCCGGATCGTTGGCCACCGGGTTGGTGAAAGCATGCATGGTGTTGCCGAAGACATGGAACTGCCAATCGCTCCCGGCCCGGGTCAGTTCATCCTGCAGCAGTCTGACATCGTCCGCGGGCACCATGGGATCATCGTGGCCATGCAGCACCAGAACCCTGGCTTTGATCGTGTTTCCCGGGGTGTTGCCCGGAGCCCCCAACAAGCCATGGAAACTGACCACGCCGCACAAATCCGCGCCGGTCCGGGCCAGATCCAAGACACACAGTCCTCCGAAACAAAAACCCATCGCCGCGACTTTGTGCGGATTGACCGGGTCTTGATTCCGGACGGCGTCCAATGCGGCGGTCATGCGCCGCTGCAGCAGGATGCGGTCTTCCATGAAGGGTGTCATCAAAGCCGAATTTTCCGCGACACTCCCGCCTAGAACGCCATTTCCGTACATATCGAGCGCGAAAGCGGCATAGCCGAGTCCCGCAAGCTCGCGCGCCTTGTCACAGACGAATTCATCCCGCCCGCCCCAAGCGTGTGCGATCAATACCGCGGGCAAGGGCTTTGAAGCCCGATCGTCATGAGCAAAAAAACCTTCCAGACAGGTTCCCTGATCAAAATATTCTACCGTCGTGCTTTGAAGCGCCATGGCTGAACCTCGAATTCTGGCTTACAAGAAGGCAATCATTCTCCGGCCAGAAAGTATTCCATCGTGGTGACCACGCGGATCTGCTTGTAGTCCGGCGAATAATTGTCCCGGTCGTTGATGGAAAACAGTCCCTGAGTCGCGTTACGCAACGCGCCAATCCGGGTGCCGGAGTCCTCGGCGAAGCGTTCCGCGGCCTGGCGCGCATTGCGGGTCGCCTCCGCGATCATTTCGGGTTTGATTGCATTGAGGTCGGTATACAGATACAAAGGTTGATAGCGGTCCTGAAGAACTACGCCGGCCTTGACCAAGTCGCCTGACATCTGCATCACCTGGCGGGCTTTTTCTACGTCCGGGGTCCGCAGTGTCACGGTGCTTTCGGCCATGTACCGGTTCGGGGGACGATTGTTCCCGTAGTATTCCCGGGCATTGTAATCGGTAATCTGCGGCGGGGAACGGTATATTCCGGAAGCGTCGAAACCCCGGGCCTTCAGAAATTCGATGATGGTTTTTTCGAGTGTCGCGATACTGCCCTGGACCTCGACCAGGTCATTGCCGGTCACATTGAAACCGATCGGCCAGATGCACAGATTCGCGCGCACCTCGCGTTCGGCCAGCCCCTTGACCGACACGAAGCGATTCGCGGCCCGGTTTTGTTCGAGCGCCCTTCCGATCAGAGCGCCGGAACCGATAAGCCCGATCGCGAGCAACAAACCAAGAATAAATGCAGCCCCGAGCGGACTGCCGCCATTAGAGTTCATGCGATTCATCCTGATTCCTGTCAAACCGAACTTCATTCCGATATGCGCGGGACATCTCGTCGGCCAGCGCCGCCGGCGGTTGAACCCACGCGAGCGTCGACCGGGGATTTTTAAAACCGTCTAAAATCAAAATTCTTTTTCTTTTAACACGTTCAGCAACGCGGAACAACCGTCCTCGATCAGGTCGAGCACGCGTTCGAAACTATAATTGCCCCCGTAATAGGGATCGGGGACATCGCGGCAATTCAGATGGGGCGCGTAACTCAGCAACAAATTGACCTTGCATTTAAAAACCTTCGGGCAGGATTCCATCAAAATATCGAGATTCTGCTGATCCATGGCCAGAATGTAATCGAAATTTTCGAAATCCCGCCCTTCGAACTTGCGCGCGCGCAGCATACTGATATCGATGCCTCGCGCACTGGCCGCCCTCTGTGCGCGGATATCGGGCGGTTCGGACAAATGATACGCGTGCGTGCCCGCAGAATCGATGCGGACCCGATGCGCCATTCCGGCCTGATCCAGTTGCTTTCTGAACACCCCTTCCGCGGTCGGCGATCTGCAGATATTGCCCATGCAAACGAACAGAACACTGACTTCAGGAGGATTTTCCAAGGCTTCTCGATTCGTTCACAAGGTTGTTGCAGCAAGAAAAATCATATCATAGCTTGGCTTGCTGAGACAGATTTCAATCGCGGTCTCAGGTCCCGCCATGCCGAAGCGCCCGCTCGACGCGGACAAGGTCCTCGCGCGTATCGACCCCGGCTTCCGGCGCGCTTTCGACTTGAATCACGAGAATGCGTTCCCCGTGCCAGAGGATGCGAAGCTGCTCGAGCTTTTCGACTCCTTCCAGATCACTCGCCGGCCAGCCCTTGTAACGATGCAGAAAAGCGACTGAATAAGCATACATCCCGATATGCCGCCGGTAGTCCGCCGCCAGGCTGCGTGGTTTTTGCCACGGACTGAACCGATCGCGGTCCCAGGGAATTGGAGCCCTGCTGAAATACAACGCATGCCCGGCGCGATCGACGACGACCTTGACCGCATTCGGATCGAAAAGCTCCTGCGGGCTGTCGATCGCGGTCGCCAGCGTTGCGACCCGGGCACTCGTAGCAGATTCCAGGGCCAAGGCGAGCCCGCGAATCATGGCTGCCGGCACCAGCGGTTCGTCTCCCTGCAAATTCACCACGATATCCGAGTCATCCCAGCCCTGGATGTCGCAGACTTCCGCAATCCGTTCGGTTCCGTTGCGGTGCTCTTTGCGGGTCATGAGCGCACAAACCCCGTAGTCTTCGACGCAGGCCAGGATCTCTTCATGATCGGTCGCAACGATCACCTGGTCCGCGCCGACTTCGCGTGCGCGGTCGCAGACGTGAAGGATCATCGGCTTCCCCGCGATCGGCAACAGAGGCTTGGCGGGCAATCGCAAGGATCCGTAGCGCGCCGGTATTACGATCCTGAAATGAGTCATTTTATCCGCGGGAAAATGCGGACTGATCAGGAAAGCGCGTCATACTCTTCCAAGGAAATCCTTCTCGCTTCGTCTTCCAGCATCACAGGGATATCGTCACGAATCGGATACGCGAGTCGATCGGCCTTGCATATCAGTTCATCCGCTTCCCGATCGAAGCGCAATTTGCCCTTGCAGATCGGGCACACCAGAATATCAAGCAGTTTTCTGTTCATTCAGATTGTCTTCCAATAGTTGTAGCAAGCGGATTTCGAATCCGCGTTCGAGCCGCGCTGCCACCGGCACATGCCAGTGGTTCGGCTGGCTGAAACCGGCACATTTGACCGCATCTTTTTCGGTCATCAGCACCGGCGCATCATCGCCGAAGCAAAGATCTGCCGCGATGAACGCGTGGTGATCCGGGAAACTATGCGAATCGACCCTGAGCCCGCGCGCTTTCAGATGGTCGAAAAACCGCCCGGGATTTCCGATCCCCGCGAGAGCGTGACATCGGCTCGAAGAAAATTCAGCGAGCGGTACCTTGAGCTCGGCGCTGCGATTATTGACCGCTACATCCCCGATCAGATTCATCTCGAAACCCGCGGGTCCCGGCGACCCATTGTATACCACCAGATCGACCTGTTTCAGCCGGGAACTTTTTTCCCGCAACGGACCGACCGGCAAGCAATAGCCGTTGCCGAACAGCCGAGTTGAATCGACCACGACAATTTCGATATCGCGTTTCAGCGCATAATGTTGCAGACCGTCGTCCGAGAGGATGATATCGCACCGGGCCTGTTCCCGAAGGCTTCGTGCCGCGCGGACCCGGTCGGGATCGACCGCCATCGGGCAGCCGGTCCGTCTCGAGATCAACAGCGCTTCGTCTCCGACTTCCCGCGGGTCGCTGTCCGGACGCACCTGCCGGGGCCAGGCAACCTTCCTGCCTCCATAGCCGCGGCTCACGATTCCGGGCTTCCAGCCGTGTCTTGCCAGAAATTCGGCAAGCCAGATCACCAACGGAGTTTTCCCGGTACCTCCGACGCTCAGGTTGCCGACCACCACGACCGGACAATCCGGGCCATCCGATTTCAGCAAACCGGAGGAATACAGTCCGCGCCGAAATGAGGCAGCGAAGGCATAAAGCCAGCTCAGAGGCGCAAGATACCGGATCGGGGACGCCGGAGAATACCATTGCCGCTCAATCCATGCGGACCATGCAGCGGAGTTCACGCCGCAAGCCCAAATCCGAACGCGTCCAGCGCAAATACGGACGCTTTCCCCATATTCGAAGTGAACCGCTGCCTATTCTTGGGATTCCGGCGAAGTTTTGGTGGCAAAGGTGACGTGAATGAAATCAAGTTGTTTTGCCGCGTCCAGCACATTGATCACGGCCTGATGGGTGGCATTTTGATCCGCGGCGATCACCAGCGTCGGCTTGTCCTTTCCTTTGGCCGCATCGAGAATGGCCTTTTTCAACATCTCCATCGTCCGGTTCACCACCTGATGCTGATTGACATAGTAATTACCTTCCGGGTCCACATTGATTTCGATCATGTGTTTTTCGAGGGTTTCCTGACCTTTGGCTTCCGGCAGTTGGATCTGCAGTTCGGAATAGCGGCTGAATGTTGTGGTAACCATAAAGAAGATCAACAAGCATAAGACCACATCGACCATCGGGGTCATGCTGATTTCCAGATTTTCGCGGCGGTGTTTTCTAAAATTCATCCCGGATCCACCTCCCGATCACCATGCAATATCTCGACTAATTTCAAAGCCTCCTCTTCCATTTTCAAAACCAGATCGATCACCCTGCCCTGAAAATACCGGTGGAACATCAAGCTCGGAATCGCGACGAATAATCCCGCGGCCGTGGTGATCAGCGCTTCGGAAATACCGCGCGACATCACCACCGGATCGCCAACGCCGCCGATGTTGATCGCGGAAAAGACTGTAATCATCCCGGTCACGGTACCGAGCAGTCCCAAAAGCGGCGAAATCGAGGCGATCGTTCCCAGTGTATCCAGAAAACGCCCCAGTTCATGGACCACCTGTCTACCGGCTTCCTCGATACTATCTTTCATGACAGAACGTCCGTGGTGATGGTTGTTGAGGCCGGACGCCAGAACCGCGCCCAATGGCGAGTTTCTGCCGAGCATACGAATCCGTGCCGCGTCGAGTTGCTTTTCCCGGTAGAGATGCCATATCTGGGCCAGCAGTCCGGGAGGAAGCACACGGCTGGTCCTGAGCGCCCAGAAGCGCTCGCAGATGATTCCCATCGCCAACACGGAACAGGCGATGATCGGCCACATCACCAGCCCGCCCTTTTGAATAATTTCGAACACTGGAAAAATCCTTCCGAAGGTTGTGAAAATTCTATTAGATTTTAGCCGGTCTGTGAATGATGCGTGCGACCGGAGCCCTGCCCTACAGCTCTTCCTCGATCACCTTTTGATCCGGATGAATTGCCGCGACGGATTCGTCGATTGTGATCCACCGCAAAGCGATGACGAAGGCCAGTACACAAACCAAAGATGCCGCCCCGAAGACTGCGATCGGGCCGAAACGATCCCACATTTCGCCGCTGATAAAACTGCCGAGCATGCCTCCGAGCCCGAAACTGATACTGCTGTAGAGAGCCTGACCCCGTCCGTGACTCCCAGACTCCAGTAAGGCAGAAAAGCGCCGAGCGCCGAAAAATACAGCACATAAAAGGCGGACAACCGATAATAGGGGATCTTCGCCATCGAACGAAGCGATGCGTTCAGAGCAAGTTCGATCGGCGGTCGGGCAAGCAGACAAGCCGCGCGGCCGATCGGTCCCGAGTCCCGGAGCGGCAATCAGTCACGACCCGCCGGAATTGCCCGCATGGGGACCTTTACATCCTGATTCTGCGCCCTGTGGCGCAAAAAATGATCGAATACCACGATCGCCATCATCGCCTCGGCGATCGGTGTCGCGCGAATACCGACGCAGGGGTCGTGGCGTCCCTTGGTGATCACTTCGACCGCCTGTCCCTGAATGTTCACGCCGGCACAGGGCAGCCGCAAGCTCGAAGTCGGTTTCAGCGCAATACTCGCGCGAAGGGTCTGGCCGCTGGAGATACCGCCCAATATCCCCCCGGCGTGATTGCTCAGAAAACCGTCCGGAGTCATTTCGTCGCGAAAATCGGTTCCCTTGCAATCCACACAGCCAAAACCATCCCCGATCTCGACACCCTTGACCGCGTTGATGCCCATCAGGGCATGCGCGAGATCCGCATCGAGCCGGTCGAACACCGGTTCGCCGAGACCCGGAGGAACCCCATCCGCGACCACGTTGATTCGCGCGCCGACCGAGTTCCCCTCCTTGCGCAGCGCATCCATATAGCGCTCGAGCTCAGACACCCTGGAAGGGTCCGGGCAAAAAAACGGATTCCGGTCGACGGCATCCCAATCCTTGAATTCCAATTGCAAAGGCCCCAATTGCGCAAGATAACCCCGCACGCGGATGCCGGCCAGGTGAGACAGGAATTTTTTCGCGATCGCGCCGGCCGCGACCCGCATCGCGGTCTCTCGCGCCGAAGAGCGGCCGCCGCCGCGATAGTCGCGAAAGCCGTATTTCTGAAGGTAGGTGTAGTCCGCATGCCCGGGCCTGAAACGATCCGCGAGTTCCGAATAATCCTTCGAGCGCTGGTCGGTATTTTCTATCATCAAGCCGATCGGGGTGCCGGTGGTCATGCCTTCGAAGACCCCGGAAAGAATCCGGACTCGATCCTCCTCGCGGCGCTGCGTGGTATGCCGGGATTTTCCCGGACGGCGCCGGTCCAGGTCGACCTGCATATCGGCTTCGCACAGCGGGAGCCCTGGCGGACAACCATCGACGATACAGCCGATCGCAGGCCCGTGGCTTTCGCCGAACGAGGTCACGGCAAAAAGTTTTCCGATGGTATTCCCCGACATCGCTGATGCACTCTGTAGTCAAAGCCTCGGAATTGGATTCATGTCCGATTCCCGAAATTGTAACGGTAAAGCTCTTCTGCGGTTAACAGAAAAACGCCGTCGCCGCCACGCTCGAAATCCAGCCAGACGAAGGGAACTTCCGGATAGGTTTCCTGCAAGGCTTGGGCGCTGCTGCCCACCTCGACCACCAGGATTCCGTTTTCAGTCAAGCGTTGCGCGGCGCCGGCCAGGATCCGCTGCACACAATCGAGGCCCGATTCCCCCCCATCAAATCCCATTTCCGGTTCGGCTCGGTATTCGTCCGGGAGACTTTTCCACTCGGAACGGCTCACATACGGGGGATTGCTCACGATCAGATCGTATGTCCGATCGGGAATTCGCGCATACAGATCCGATTCGATCGGCCGCACCCTGCCCTCGAGGCCATGTTTCGCTACATTCACAGCGGCGACCTCGAGCGCGCCTGAAGAAAGATCCACCGCATCGATCTCGGAGTTCTGAAAGGCAAAGGCGCAGGCAACCGCGATGCATCCGCTGCCGGTCCCGAGATCCAGCACCCGAGTCACGCTCGAAGCTTCCAACCACGGTTCAAAACCCTGTTCGATCAGCTCGGCGATCGGCGAACGCGGCACCAGCACCCTTTCGTCCACATAAAAGGGCAGACCCGCGAACACGGCCTGTCCGGTCAGGTAGGCCAAAGGTTTGCGTTCCCGTACGCGTTTTCGAATCAACGCTGCGGTTTCGAGTCGCTCTTCCAGGGTCAATACCGAGTCCAGATATTCATTCAACGAATCTGACGGAAGGTGCAGACTGTACAGGACGAGAGCCGCCGATTCGTCGAGCGCGTTGTCGGTCCCATGTCCGAAACACAATCCGGCTTCCGCGAAGCGGCTCGCGCCCCAGCGGATGAAATCCCGGATCGTAGTCAGACCTTCCGGCGGCGACAAACGGCCGGTCATTGAATCAACCATCGGCGTTGGGAAAAGGCGAAGTGCGCAATTTTAAACTACTATTGAGCACAGGGTGTAGTTTTATCGGCACCAGAATTTCGTTCATGTTTCCCCGCGGCAATCGAAGCCAGAGATCCAGGTTCTCAAGTTTTCCCAAGGATATTCCAGTCAGACATGACCGTTCATCAGCCGAATCGGGAACCGAGTGTGCTGCGACAGGATTCCGCAACCGCAAGCCCCTTCTACATAAAATGCAGTAACGCGATTGTCAAGGAGAAACTTCCGCTTCCGACCATTCCGGACGCCTCCTTGAAGATCCGTCGTGCGATCAACGATGAAAAAGCCAACAACATCAAAATCGCGCGCGTCGTACAAACCGATCCGACGATTACCGCGCGTTTGATCCAGGTCTCCAACAGCCCCTTCTACCGCGGGCGAAAAACCATCGAGAGTTGCCCGGAAGCTTTGACCCGTCTCGGCCTCAAGGTCGCGCAGAACCTGATCACGAGCTTTTCGCTGAAAACCGTATTCAAAGCCAGGAATCGAATGATTCGAAACCGCATGAACGAACTCTGGCAGCACAGCAGCTATGTCGCGGCCATCTGCGCAGTGCTCGCGCATAAAACACCGGGTTTCGACCCGGACCGGGCGATGCTGGCCGGCCTGGTTCATGACATCGGCAGCGTTCCGATCCTGACTCTCGCGGACAATTTTCCCGAGATCAACGACGACCCATCCCCGCTGGATCGCGCGATCGAAGATTTCCGCGGCCATGTCGGCGCACTGATCATGCGCAAGTGGAATTTTCCGCGGGATTTCGAGGATGTCGTGCGGCATGCCGAAGACTGGCGTCGAAATGAATCGAAGACCCCCGATTACACGGATTTGGTGATCGTGTCGCAATTGCACAGTTTTGTCGGAAATATCGGCATCCACCGCTATCCCAAGATGGATACTCTGCCTGCCTATGCCAAGCTGGTAACCGGAAAACTCGATGCCGACCTGAGTATGAACATCCTGGAAACCGCCAAGGAAGAAATCTGGGAAATCCAGAAGTTACTGATCAACTGAAGACCCGGACCAGCGCGTGGAGATTCAATCAAATCTGACCGTTCTCGGCCCGGCCGCCCGCCGGGCTGTCACAGACCTTCTGTTGCAATTCAAGATCGGACAGATCATTCCGGCCACGGTGGTCAAAACATCGCCCGATACCGGACAGGCGCAGCTCAATATCGGCGGCAACCTGGTTCGGGCGCAATCCACCCTGGTCCTGACACCCGGACAGACTCTGGAACTTGAAGTCGTCGAATCGGGCCGTCTGCCGCAATTGAAAATCATCAGCCCTGCCGCGACGGAAACAGTCCTTCAAAAAGCCCTGCTCAACAACATCGCCGCGCAGAGAAACCCGGCCTTGCTGCCGAAGCAGTTGCTCGCCTTTTCCAAAACGGCTCCGGGAACCAATTCTCTCCCGCCGCAGGTCAGGAACCTGGCGCAGAGTTTTCTGACGAATCTGCCGAACTTGCGCGACCTTTCGACATTGCAAGGCATCAAGCAGGCGATCGGCGAATCGGGAATCTTCCTGGAAGCCCGGCTGGCTTCCTTGGCAAAGCACGGCGGCCAGCCGCTCGACAAGGATCTAAAGGCCAGTTTGCTGAGATTCGCGGCCGGTGCGGAATCCGCAATCAAGCCTCGCGAAACCGAAGGACAAAAAGATTTGCTCGCTCGTGACTCCCGATTCGAAGCCGAATCGAGTCTGAGCCGGACCTTGGTCGAAAGTACGAAAGGCGCACTGAGCCGGATCGTTCTGGACCAGATTTCATCGCTTCCGCAAGATCAGCCCGGAAAACAGGTCTGGAATCTCGAAATCCCGTTTCTGAACTCCGATCGCGCGGAATCCGCCAGGCTGACGATCCAGCGCGACACCCACGCCGGTTTTCAACAGACCGAACATCAATGGTCCGTTATCCTCGAGCTGAATCCACCGAATCTCGGAACGCTCCAGTGCAAAATCAGCCTTGCCGGGGATCGGGTCAACGCCTATTTTCGAGCCGAGTCCGAATCCACCCACCATTTGATTCAAAGCAATTTGGAGCTTCTGGAACAACAACTGAGCGACTCGGGATTGAGTGTCGGAAGTCTCGCTTCGGGCACCGGCCTTTCCCGCGAAAACCCGAGGAAATTCGCGGATCGAGGCCTTTTCGACGAACACGCATGAAAGATGTGAACACTCCGCCCAGAATTGCGATCGCGCTCCACTATGACAAAAAGATCGCGCCCCGCGTCACCGCGAAAGGCAAGGGTCAGGCCGCCGAACAGATTCTGAAAATCGCCGAGCAACACGACATACCTCTCCAGGAAGACGCGGAACTGGCCAGATTGCTCGGAACCATCCCGCTCGGAAGCGAAATTCCACCCGAATTGTATCAGGCAGTCGCGGAAGTGATTGCGTTTACCTATTTGTTGGGCGGACGGAACGCGTAAGAAACCTCGCAGGAATAACTCTCAGTCCGCTTCATCGGAATGTATTCCTGTCCTCGGCGAACCCGCACCGGCAGGCAAAAACCGATTCGAAAAATTTGAACTACACTCAGAAGCAATGTCTGAAGCATCATCAAAGCAACATTGGCTCCAATCCCTTTGAGAAAATTTCTCCGAATAAAACAGAATAATTATGAATAGCTTAATCCTGGCGGTATATGATGAAAAGTCGCTGCGCAGAAAAATACGCGATCTGAAAAGTTGTCCGGACCAAGACCTTGAACCCGGACCGGATTCGCCGTTTTTGCCGGAAACATTCGGTGGACTTGCGGTGCATGAAGGCAAAGGCTTGTTGCATCGGGCAGAGTCTCCGGCGGTTATGGAATAGACGCTGTATCCGAAAGAACGTGATTGACCCCTGCCTGATCATGGCTGTTCAACAACCGAGAAATCCTCAAAAACAACCGGAACGACCGCAAATGAAAGATCATGAAACCCTTGAAGACCGGCGCAGTCCTGCCCCGCTTTCACGGCAGGAAATGGAAGACAAATTAAGCATGGATCAAATGATATCCCTGAACCGCTTGGAATCCTTCGGCTGGACCCTTCGATTCATCCGGCAGCCGCTGTTCCAGGATCCGGTTCCCGTGGTCATCCAAGGAAAGGGGAAAGCGATCGGTATTCTGGAAGAAGATGGAAAATTGAATATCAATGTCGACATTCAGGTTCGAGACGAACCCTGAAAAGCTGGTTTAGTTCAACTCGCTTTTTCCTCGCGCCGCCGGGCATAAAGAATAAATTCGGTATATCCGTTCGGTTGCCTGCGACCCTTCAGAGCCAAGTCAAGGGCCGCTTGGAACGGAATGCTCGAAGCAAAATCCGCGGACATCGGCTTATAATGCGGATCCCCTGAATTTTGCCGGTCGACCAGGATGGCCATGGTCTTCATCGCCTCGCGGACCTGTTTTTCGTTCAAGATCCCGTGATGCAGCCAGTTCGCGATGTGCTGGCTCGAGATTCGCAGGGTCGCGCAGTCTTCCATCAAAGCGATATTGTTGATATCGGGGACTTTCGAGCAGCCGACTCCCTGTCCGACCCAGCGCGCCACGTACCCGAGTATGCCCTGCGCGTTGTTTTCGAGTTCACGCTGGATTTCTTCCCGGGATAACCGCCGGCTTTCAGGAAGGACCGGAATATCGAGAATGGCATCGACCGGTGTTTGTTTCCGGTATTTCAAATCGTTCTGCCGGTCATGCACGTCAAAAATGTGGTAATGCATGGCGTGCAAGGTCGCCGCGGTCGGCGACGGCACCCAGGCGGTGTTGGCTCCCTCCTTGAGTTGCAGGATCTTGGTTTCCATCATCGCCATCATTTCATCGGGCATCGCCCACATGCCCTTGCCGATCTGGGCGCGCCCGGCCAGGCCGGATTTCAAACCTACATCGACATTGGAATTTTCGTAGGCGCGCAACCATTTGGCCGTTTTGAGCTCGGCTTTCGGCAGCATCGGACCGGCTTCCATATTGGTATGGATATCGTCCCCGGTCCTGTCCAGAAAACCGGTGTTGATGAAACACACCCGTTCCCTGGCCGCATGGACACAGGCCTTCAGATTGACCGAAGTCCTCCGTTCTTCGTCCATGATTCCCATTTTAAGAGTATTTCGGTCCAGGCTGAGCGCGTCCTCGACCCGCGCGAACAGTTCGCTGGCCAGATGAACCTCATCCGGGCCATGCATCTTGGGTTTCACGATATAAATGGACCCGGCGCGACTGTTCGAATATTTTGCGTTCCCGGCGAGGTCGTGCTTCGCGCACAGCGCTGTCACCATCGCGTCGAGAAAGGTTTCCGGAATCGGCTTGCCGCGCAACAGCACCGAATCCGTTTCAAGGTGAGTACCGACGTTGCGGACCAGCATCAGACTGCGGCCATGAACGGTCAGGGTTCCGCCGTCCGGCGCGATGTATGTACGGTCCGGTTCCAGCGTGCGTTCCACGATCCGGTCGTCTTTCTCGATTTTGCGGACCAAGGTCCCTTTCATCAGCTCGAGCCAGTTCCGGTAGACGTTGATTTTGTCCTCCGTATCCACCGACGCGACCGAATCCTCGCAGTCCATGATCGAGGTGATCGCCGACTCCATGTGGATGTCATAGATGTTCGCGTGATCGCGCCGTCCGATGAAATAGCCTTCCCCGAAGCGGATCTCCACGTAAAGATTGTTTTTGCGCAACAGGATCTGATCCGGATTTTTCGGATTTCCGTTATAGCCTTTGAAGCGCTCGGCGCGAAGCAGTGTGGTCTCGGTCCCGTCGCCCATATGGGCGATCAGTTGTCCATCGACCACCCGGTACTGCACCACGTGGTGGTGGGTATCCTTTTCCAACTGAAAATGCCGGTCCAGAAAGTGGCGCGCGACCTGGATCACTTTTTCACCGCGGATCGGATTGTATTTTTTGATCTTTTTGCATCCCTCGGATTCCGGAATCACGTCGGTGCCGTACAGCGCATCGTAGAGGCTGCCCCAGCGCGCATTCGCGGCATTCAACACATAACGCGCATTGTCGAGCGGCACCACGAGTTGAGGACCCGCGATCGCCGCGATTTCCGCATCGACGCTGCTGGTTGAGATCTGAAAATCATCGGGTTCCGGAACGAGGTAACCGATTTCTTCGAGGAACTCCCGGTAGGCCTTCGGATCATGCGCCTGCCCGCTCCGGGAACGGTGCCATTGGTCGATCTGCGCCTGCAATTCATCGCGTTTCGCGAG
>JAKEEL010000273.1 GCA_022616595.1 Methylococcaceae bacterium | reverse complement strand
TTTGCAGACGATGTCGGGCGGCAACCAGGCGGACGCCCTTCCGCCGGCACAATAACTTAAACAAGTTTACCCTGCCGAATCGGAAATCAGGCTTGTACGGGCCGGATCCGGTCCATATAATGCTTACCGTAGTATTTCTTTCAGGCAGTCTTGACGGGGCTGCCTTTTACTTTGTCCGCCATGGAAACGACCAGCCATATCATGCCGACCTATGCCCGACTCCCGGTAAGTTTTGAACGCGGAGAAGGGGTTTGGCTTTGGGATAATCAGGGCAATCGCTATCTCGATGCGCTGTCGGGCATCGCGGTCTGCGGCTTGGGACACTGCCATCCCGCGGTCCGTGAAGCGATCTGTGCGCAGGCCGGCAGACTGATCCATACCTCGAATCTGTACGGAATCGAGCGACAGGAAGAACTGGCGGCCGATCTGGCCCGGCTCAGCGGGCTGGATAAGGTGTTTTTCTGCAATTCCGGGACCGAGGCCAATGAAGCGGCGATCAAGATCGCACGCCGCTTTGGCCATCAACAGCAAATCGAGTTTCCCGAGATCGTGGTCATGGAAAACAGTTTTCATGGCAGAACGCTGGGAGCGCTGAGCGCCACCGGCAACGACCGGGTCCGGGAAGGTTTCGGACCGCTGCTCGAAGGTTTCCCGCGCATTCCATTCGATAATATCGATGCGCTGGAGGAAATCGCAGCAAGCCATCCGAATATCGTCGCGGTATTCGTCGAGCCGGTTCAGGGGGAGGCCGGGATTCGAGTCCCGAAGCCTGACTATCTTCCCCGGCTTCGCGAGATTTGCGATCGCAACCGCTGGTTACTGATGCTCGATGAAATTCAAACCGGCATTGGCCGCAGCGGGAAATTCCTGGCCTATCAACTGGCCGATATCCTGCCGGATGTCTGTACGCTTGCCAAGGCGCTCGGTAACGGCCTGCCGATCGGTGCCTGCATGGCGCGCGGTAAAGCGGCCGAGGTGTTGAGCGCGGGCACGCATGGATCCACCTTCGGCGGGAATCCTCTGGCCTGTGCCGCAGCGATCGCGGTGATTCAGACCCTTGAGCAGCAGAATCTGAGTGCGAGGGCGGGCGTACTCGGTGGAAACCTTCGGTCCGAGTTTTCCAGGCGGCTGAATTCCAATCCCGCGGTGGTCGATGTTCGAGGTCTGGGATTGATGATTGGCATCGAACTGGATCGCGCCTGCGGCGATCTTGCGAACGAGGCGTTGCAAGAAAAGATCCTGATCAGCGTTCAGGCGGACAAATCCATCCGCTTGCTGCCGCCCTTGATCATGGACGAGGAGCAAGCAGGACGAATCGTGTCCACGCTTTGCCCGCTTATCGATCGATTTACGGCATCGGCACGCCGATAAGCTCTGCCAGTCATGAATCCCCGGCATTTCCTTACGCTGCTCGATCTGAGTTCCGAAGAATTGCGCCGCCTGATCGTGCGCGCCTCGGAGTTTAAAAGAAATCCCGATAGAAACCATGAGCCGCTGAAAAACAAGGTGCTCGCGATGATTTTCGAGAAATCGTCGACTCGTACCCGGATCTCCTTTGAAACCGCAATGGTCCATTTCGGCGGCAGCGCGATCTTCCTGCCGCCCAGAGACACCCAGTTGGGCCGCGGTGAACCGATCGAAGACAGTGCCCGGGTCATTTCGCGCATGGTCGATTGCGTGATGATGCGAACACATCGCCACGAAACCATCAGCTCCTTCGCGCGCCATTCCTCGGTTCCCGTGATCAATGGCCTGTCCGACCGATATCATCCCTGCCAATTGCTCGCGGATATGCAGACCTTCTTCGAACACCGCGGCGACATCTCCGGCCGAACAGTCGCCTGGATCGGCGATGGCAACAATATGTGTCATTCCTATATCAACGCCGCGCGACTGCTCGATTTCAATCTGCATATCGCCTGCCCCGAGCATTATGCACCGGATCCGGAGATCGTTGCGGCCGGGGGCGATCGGGTTACCCTGTTCAGCGCGGCGCTCGATGCGGCCGAAAATTCGGATTTGATCGTGACCGATGTGTGGACCAGCATGGGCCAGGAAACCGAGCAGAACACTCGTATGCGCGAATTCAGAGGCTACCAGGTCGACGAAATGATCATGGCGGCCGGGAAAAAAGACTGCCTGTTCATGCATTGCCTCCCGGCACACCGCGGAGAAGAGGTCAGCGCGGGTGTCATAGACGGACCCATGAGCGTTGTCTGGGACGAGGCCGAGAATAGACTGCACTCGCAAAAATCTCTACTGGAATTTCTGCTGGCCTGAGCCCTCGCGGAGCAGCCTGACCGTCCGAATTTGCCGGATGTCTCGCGGCAAGGGCTATTTCCGAAGTGGCGCGAGTTCTGTACAATCGCTTTAATGTGGTGCGGCAGCAGGGTCCAGAATCCACATGGGAACCGCATCGCTCGACCAATACTCTGTCCTGAATAAAATCCCGATCAAGACCCGGAATCTAATTAAATCAAGGAATTTTTGTGAAAATCATCTTCGCCGGTTGGCTGGTGCTGGCAGCGTTCGGCGTCCAGGCGGCAAAAACCGTATACGTGACGGACGAACTCGAAATCCTGCTGCGAAGCGGCCAGGGATCCCAATACAGAATCGTATCGAGTCTGGAATCGGGCACTCCGTTAACGGTGCTCAAAAACGACCGCGGCGATGGCTGGACCCACGTTAAGACAGAGGATAAAAAGACCGGCTGGGTGCTCACGCGCTTTCTGACCGAATCGCCGACCGCCCGGGCGCAGCTTGAAACCGCTGCGAGGAATCTTGATTCTGTGCGGCAGGAAAACCAGCAGATCAAAGAGGAGCTCAGCGCGCTGAAAGGGAACAACCAGAATACGGCGACCGAAAACGATGCCTTGCTCAAAGAAAAAAACCGGCTGATTCAGGAAGTGACCGCGATCCGACAGGCCTCCTCCGAGGCCGTCCAAATCATGGAGGAACGCGACCAGTTGCAGGAAAGAGTGATCAATCTGGAGCGCGACCTGCAAAACGTCAAACGCGAGAATCAAACACTCTCGGACAGCACGGCACAGGACTGGTTTCTGATCGGTGCCGGCGTTCTGCTCGGCGGAATCCTGCTCGGTCTGATTCTGCCGAAACTCAGCTGGAGGCGAAAAAGCAGAAGTTGGGATTCGTTTTGAATCCGTTCGGCTACACATTGATTTGACTCCATCCGGCAATCACAGATCATGACGAATAACACAGAAGAATCCACGCGTCGATTTTCATCCCGCGTGGTCGACGGTATGGAACGCGCGCCGAGTCGGGCGATGCTCCATGCGGTCGGGTTCGAAGACGCGGATTTCAAAAAGCCTCAGATCGGCATTGCCTCGACCTGGAGCATGGTGACCCCGTGCAACATGCATATCCACCGTTTGGCCGGGCATGCCGCCGAAGGGGTCGGGGAAAACAACGGCAAGGCCGTGATCTTCAATACCATTACGATTTCCGACGGGATCTCGATGGGTACCGAGGGAATGAAGTATTCTCTGGTCTCTCGTGAAGTGATCGCGGATTCCATCGAGACCGTGGTCGGCTGCCAGGGCTTTGACGGGGTCGTCGCCATCGGCGGCTGCGATAAAAATATGCCGGGCTGTCTGATCGCGCTCGCGCGCCTGAACAGGCCCGCGATCTTCGTCTACGGAGGAACCATTTTGCCGGGCTGCCACAACGGCAAAAACCTCGATGTGATCTCGGTCTTCGAAGCGGTCGGCGCGCGCGCCAACGATCGCATAGACGATTACGAACTCAAGAATATCGAGGCCAAGGCGATTCCGGGTCCGGGTTCCTGCGGCGGAATGTACACCGCGAACACGATGGCCTCCGCGATCGAAGCGCTCGGCATGAGCCTGCCGGACAGTTCCGCCCAGGCGGCCGTGTCCGAAGCGAAAAAGCTCGATTGCATCCGGGCCGGTCAAGCGATCTTGGAGCTTTTGGCGAAAAATATCAAGCCGCTCGACATCATGACCCGCAAAGCCTTTGAGAATGCGATCAGTGTTGTGATCGCGCTCGGCGGTTCGACCAACGCGGTGTTGCATTTGCTTGCGATGGCCAATGCGTGCGGCGTCGAATTGAAGCTCGAAGACTTTTCGGAAATCGGTAAAAAAGTTCCGATGCTCGCCGATCTGAAACCGAGCGGTCGTTACTCGATGGCGGAACTGATCGAGATCGGAGGAATCCAGCCGCTGATGAAAACCTTGCTGGATCGGGGTTTATTGCACGGAGATTGTCTCACCGTGACCGGAAAAACGCTGGCCGAGAATCTCGCCAGTGTCGGCCCCTATCCGGAAGGACAAGAGATTATCCGACCTCTTTCGAATCCGATCAAAAAGGACAGTCATCTGGTCATCTTGCACGGCAATCTGGCATCCCGGGGCGCGGTGGCCAAGATCACCGGCAAGGAGGGACTCTGTTTCACGGGCGGCGCGCGCGTTTTCGAGTGCGAGGAAGAAGCGCTGCAAAGCATTCTGAACGGTATGGTCAAGGCCGGGGATGTGATCGTGATCCGCTTCGAAGGTCCGCGCGGCGGGCCCGGCATGCGGGAAATGCTTTCGCCGACTTCCGCGGTCATGGGAAAGGGGCTCGGAAGCCAGGTCGCCCTGATCACGGACGGACGGTTTTCCGGAGGGACTCACGGTTTCGTGGTCGGTCATATCACACCGGAGGCTTATTGCGGGGGACCGCTCGCAATCGTGCAAGACGGGGATACGATCACGATCGATGCGGAACATAACGAACTGAAACTGCATGTTTCGGATGCCGAAATTCGCGAGCGTCTGAAGGCATGGAAGCAGCCCGCTCCGAAATACACCCGCGGGGTTCTGGCCAAATACGCGAGACTGGTCGGCTCCGCTTCGGAAGGAGCGGTCACCGACAATCCGCTAACATGACGAATAGCTCAGGTCCCGGACTTCCCGACTTGATTTCGATGCTGACAACGCTGATCGAACATCCGTCGATCAGCAGCACCGACCCCAAAGATGACCGAAGCAATCTCGAAGTCATCCATATCCTTGCCGAATGGCTCGAGACGCTCCATTTTGACGTTCGGATCCTTCCGGTTTCCAAATCCAAGTCCAACCTCGTGGCAACCCTGGGTAGACACCGTGCGGGAAGCGGTCTGGTCCTTTCCGGACACACCGACACGGTACCCTATGACGAAGAACGCTGGAGCTGCGACCCCTTCCAATTGACCGAGAAAGATCAGCGCCTTTACGGCCTCGGCAGTGCCGACATGAAATCCTTTTTCGGGATCGCGCTGGAAGCGGTCAGAATTTTCGATGTCAAACAATTCGAGACACCCTTGGTCATCGTGGCCACGGCCGATGAAGAAAGCACCATGGCCGGAGCCAAACGGTTGCTCGATGAAGGAATCCAACCCGGAAGGTATGCCCTGATCGGCGAGCCTACTTCGCTCAAACCGGTTCGCATGCACAAGGGCGTGATGATGGAATCGATCCGGGTACGCGGTGAGTCCGGCCATTCCAGCAACCCGGCCTTGGGAGCCAGCGCCCTGGAAGGGATGCACCGGGTCCTCGCAGAACTGCTCCGGTGGCGCCGGGAATTGCAGCAATCCAACCGCAATCCGATGTTCGAGGTCGATGTGCCGACCGTGAACCTCGGCGCAATTCGCGGCGGCGACAGTCCAAACAGGATTTGCGCGCAGTGTGAGACCTTGATCGATATCCGGCCTCTGCCCGGCATGGATCTGAAGGAACTGCGCGAATCGCTGAACCACCGGTTGCAAAGCGTATTGGCCGATGAGCCGCGCCTGAGTCTGACCATCGACTCCTTGTTCGAAGGAATCCCGGCTTTTGAGACGGATCCCGATTCGGCGTTCCTCCGAACCTGTGAATCCCTGACCGGACACCCGGCTCAAGCAGTGGCCTTCGGCACCGAAGCGCCTTATTTCTCGCGTCTCGGAATGGAGACCGTAATCCTCGGCCCCGGTTCGATCGACCAGGCGCACCAACCGGACGAGTATCTGCCGATGAAGCAGATCAAGCCCGCGATCGAGCTGATCAGAAATCTCATACGCCGTTATTGCCTGCTGCATTAGAAATCGGTGGCCTGCGAATCCTTATTCGTCGACTGGTTCCGGGATGCGGCCCCGTATATCGAAGCGCACAGAAACCGCACTTTCGTAATCTATTTCAGCGGCGAAGCGGTTGCGGACAGCGACTTCGCACACACGATTCATGACTTCTCGATATTGAACAGCCTGGGGATTCGCCTGGTGCTGGTTCATGGCATAAGGCCTCAGATCGAGCAGCGGCTCAAGTCCGCCGGCCTCGAGTCACGTTATCACCAGGGTATTCGGATCACCGACCCGAAGTCGCTCGAATGCGTCAAAGAGGCCGCGGGAACGGTGCGCGTGGAAATCGAAGCATTGCTCTCCATGGGACTGTCCAATTCACCGGTGCCCGGACAGAAAACCCGGGTTTGCACGGGAAATTTCGTGACCGCCAAGCCGCTCGGAGTCCGGGATGGCATCGATTTCTGCCATACCGGTGAAGTCCGCCGGCTCGATAGCGCGTCGATTCGGGAGAAACTCGACCAGAACAATATCATTGTGATCTCTCCGATCGGTTATTCCCCGACCGGTGAAATTTTCAACCTGTCGGCCGAAAGACTCGCGGTCTCGGTCGCCATCGATCTCCTCGCCGATAAATTGATCATCTTCGCCGAGTCCGAGATGCCGCTCGGAACACGCGATAACCCGATCCGGCAATTGACCACGATCGAAGCCAAGGGCCTTCTGAGTCAGGCAACAAACCTTTGCGACGCGAGCCGGCGCCATCTCGAACAGGCGATCGAAGCCTGCGAATCGGAAGTCCGCCGAAGCCATCTGATCGATCGAAGATCGGACGGTGCGATTTTCCAGGAACTGTTCACCCGCGATGGAATCGGGACACTGGTCAGTTCCACGCCCTTCGAAGTCATGAGAAGCGCCACACTCCGGGATGTCGCGGGGATCCTCGATCTGATCACTCCGCTGGAAAAAAGCGGCGTTCTGGTGGCGCGCTCGCGGGAAGTTCTGGAAACCGAGATTTCCTGCTTCACGGTGATCGACCGGGATGGCCTGATTGTCGGCTGCGCCGCCCTGTATCCGTTCAGCCAGGAAGGCTTGGGAGAACTCGCTTGCATCGCACTGCATCGCGAATACACCGGGGCGTCGCGCGGCACCCGTCTGCTCGAACACATCGAAAAGTCCGCGCGCAGTCTCGGCCTTTCGCGGATATTCGTGCTGACCACCCAGACCAGTCATTGGTTCCTGGAACGCGGCTTCGTGCCCTCGGACCTTTCCGACCTGCCGCGGGCCAAACAGGATTACTATAATTACCGCAGAAATTCCAAAGTTCTGATCAAGACGATATAATGCACAAAAGCAATACCTATTCTTCAAAGCGATATTGAAGGGACTCAACCAGTTCCTTTCCCAGACGACGAGTTTCGTTGCCCCACACGCTGCCATCGGAAATCAAGGCGCCAACGATGATGAAATCCCGCCCAGCCCTTACCTTGAAGCCAAATAATAATCCCGTAAATGGCGCTATTGAAGTCCTGCAGATCACCGACTTGCATCTTTTATCCGCACCGGAGCAGACATTGCTCGGCGTCAATACCGAAGAAACCGCCCGGCAAGTCATCGAATCAGCCAAATCGCAACACTGGCCACCGGACCTGATCGTTTTAACCGGAGATTTGACCCAGAAACCGCTTGCGGCGATCTATCGACGGCTCGACCGATATCTCAATACCTTGGGCGTACCCTGCGTTTGCCTCCCGGGAAACCACGACGATCCAGAGCTCATGTTGACGGAACTCAAATCCGAGAACGTGTATTGTGCGAGTCAGATCCTGGGCTCTGCCTGGCAGATCATCTGCCTGGACAGCACGGAACCGGGAAGCGAAATCGGGCATTTTTCCGAGGAAACCCTGGGAATGCTCGCCGACCATCTGGACAGGCATCCTGAAAAGTTTGCGTTGGTTTGTCTCCACCACCACCCGGTCCAAATCGGCTGTTCCTGGCTGGATACGATGGTCTTGGACGAAAGCAACCAGTTTTTTGCGCTTCTTGAATCCCGTTCCCAATCCCGCGCGGTCGCCTTCGGCCACATCCATCAAGCCTTCGACACCACCTACCGCAATCTCAGGGTACTCGGGACCCCCTCGACCTGCTTCCAGTTCAAACCGGCCTCCGAACATTTCATGCTGGACGATCAAGCACCGGGTTACAGGCGACTGATCCTCCATCCGGATGGGCGCATCGGTACCGAGGTTTACCGATTGCCGGAACTACCGAAGGGCCTCAACCTGGGATCGGCAGGTTATTGAAACTGAAAGCCATTCACCCGATTACAGACAGGGTTCGTGGGAAAGATAGCCTTCGGCGCTCACCGAGACGGCTTCCGAAATCAACATTCTGCCGAGTTCGGACAAGGCCTTGCGGTAAACGTCGCGCTTGAAAAACACGACCTCGTCGACCGGCACCCAATAATCCACCCATCGCCAGCCATCGAATTCCGGTTTCTCGGAACAGTCGAAACGCACGCAACGTTCGCTGGAGTTCATCTTCAGAATAAACCACAGCTGTTTCTGACCGACGCAAACCGGGTGGGAGTGTTTCCGGATATAGCGTTCCGGAAGGTCATAATGCAACCAGTTCCGGGTGCGGCCGATGATCTCGACATGTTCCGCCGTCAGGCCGATTTCTTCGTAAAGCTCCCGGAACATCGCCTGCTCGGGATTTTCATTTTTTTTGATGCCGCCCTGGGGAAACTGCCAGGAATCCATGCCGGCCCGCCGCGCCCAAAACAACCTCCCCTCCGCATTGCAAAGGACTATGCCCACATTGTAGCGATATCCTTCTTCGTCAATCATAGTGCCGTTCCAAGTCTGCCGGTTGCCGCGATCGTTCCCGGTTGTCTGTTCCAAGTGCCTCTGATCAGGGATTTGAATGAAATACCAAGGTTCCTGTTTCTACAAGCTGCTATTAAAGCAGAAAACCGTTTACATTTTCAATCGGAGCACTATCCTTATACGGTTCTAAACCCGTTTTTCAATTCAAGTCCTTGTGAGTCTCGCGATTTTTGATCTCGACAATACCCTGATCGGGGGCGACAGCGATTATCTGTGGGGCCGGTTTCTGGTTGAACAGGGCATCGTCGACCGGGGGCAATACGAATCAACCAATGCCCGTTTCTACGAGGAGTACAAACACGGAACCTTGGACATTCAAGCCTTTCTGCGCTTTGCACTGGCTCCACTCGCGGCGCACTCGAAGGAGAAGCTGGTGGAATGGCGAGCGCGCTATATCGAAGAGAAAATCAAACCGATTCTGTTACCCGGAGCACGGGCACTGATCGATCGGCACAAGAAAGCCGGTGATACGCTGTTGGTGATCACGGCGACCAACCGCTTTGTCACCGAACCGATTATCGGGCTGTACGGAATCGCCAACATCCTCGCAACCGTTCCGGAATCGATCAACGGGCGCTTCACCGGCCGCTGCAGCGGCGTCCCTTGTTTTCAGCACGGTAAAGTACGCCATCTCGAAGGTTGGCTGAACGAAACCGGACATTCCTTGAAAGATAGCTGGTTCTACAGCGACTCGCACAACGACCTGCCGCTCCTGAAACGGGTCGACAACCCGGTCGCGGTCGATCCCGACGAAACGCTGCGCGAGGTCGCAGTCAACAACCAGTGGCCGATCATTTCTCTGCGCGATCGGAAAAGCGACTGAATTTTCCCGCGAAGAAATGGAACAAAGCCCGTGTAAGTGTCTGAGGTCGTCTATTTCTTGCGGATGAAAAAATGCTGGGTCCCATCCCGCACAAAATGTTTCAGGATCCTGTGGCCGGTCTGCTCCGCATAAAC
>JAKEEL010000048.1 GCA_022616595.1 Methylococcaceae bacterium | reverse complement strand
GATCCACCTGCCGATATCCCGGATTTCCTCCATCGAAACCGAATGTTCCATCGCATATTGATGCCATTCAACCGCATAACCGCGTTCCACGAGGACATCCCTGGCTTCTTGCCCGAGAATGAAAGGCACGATCGGATCGGACCAACCGTGTCCTAGAAAAATCGGCAGGTCCCCCGATGGAATTGCATTTTTATCGGCAAGATAGGTCGAAAGACCGATAATCCCCGCGATCCGTACCCGAAAACCCAGACCGGCTTCGAGTGCGATGACTCCGCCTTGGGAGAAACCGGCCAGAATGATTCGTCCTGCGGCAATTCCATTCGCGATTTCGTAGTCGATCAGCTGATGGATTTGTTCGACCGAAGCCCTGATCCCCGCGTGATCGATTTTCCGGTTTATGGAGATCTCGGCAATGTCGTACCACGCGCGCATCACATAGCCCTGATTGACGGTCACCGGGCGTTCCGGAGCATGCGGAAAAAGGAATCTTACCGCCAGTGCAGCGGGCAGGCCCAGATAAGGTACAACCGGCTCGAAGTCATGGCCGTTCGCGCCCAGGCCATGCAGCCAGATAATCGAGGCATTGGCCCGGGACGAAGGGTTGATTTCGATCGCGGATAATTTTGATTTGGACATGGTCGAGGATGATCGGTTGCGCCGGGCCGCGGCGAGCGGCTCCGGCATTGGCGCGGGAGATCATACCCGCAAATCGTTTCGCCCTCCAGTAGCATGAACGCTTTGTTTCCGCATCCATACGGCCTGTCGTACAATATCACCCCCTGAATAGATCGGCCTTCCGTACCATCCCTATGCCCACGAAACGCGCATTGGTAATCGCTATCCTGGCGGCCTGTGCCTTGCTGTCCATCGTGTATGCCTGGGACAAGACCAGACCCGTGCCGCTGGTGGACGCGCCGAACGATCGCCTTCCATGCGTGTCCTATTCACCGTTTCGCGAATCGGGGCAGTCACCCTACGATCCTGGACTTACGGTTTCCGCCGCGCAGATCGATGCCGACCTGAATCTCATCGCGCAGCGATTTCGCTGCGTGCGGATTTATTCCGTCAACCAAGGGCTGCAGGATGTTCCGCGTATTGCGGCCGAATATGGCCTGAAAGTGTTGCTGGGAATCTGGATCGGACCGGATCGTGACGCCAATGAGTCGGAAATTGAGCGCGCATTGAAGGTTGCGAAAACCTACCGCTCCGCGATCGAAGCAGTTATCGTCGGCAACGAGGTGTTGCTGCGAGCGGATCAACCGGTGTCCACCCTGAAGAGCTATATCGATCGAGTGGATTCGGCATTGCCCGGCGTGCCGGTCACCTATGCGGATGTCTGGGAGTTCTGGCTGCAGCACCGCGAACTCCAGGATGAAGTCGATTTCATTACCGTTCATATCCTTCCTTACTGGGAAGATCGCCCGATCCGGATCGAAAATGCAGTCGGTCACGTGAGCCGTATCTATGATCACGTCGCGCAGGTGTTCATGGGTAAACCGATCCTGATCGGTGAAACCGGCTGGCCCGGACGTGGCCGCCAGCGCCAGGGCGCCGAGCCCGGCCTGGTCAATCAGGCCAAATTCATTCGCGAATTCGCCGTGCGCGCCGAACGCGAAAAAATCCGCTACAACTTGATCGAGGCCTTCGACCAGCCTTGGAAGCGAACGTTGGAAGGAACGGTCGGAGGCTCATGGGGACTTTACGATCGAAAAGATGCGCAGAAATTTCCGTTCCAGGGTACGGTGGCCGAAGCGCCGGATTGGGTCTACCTGTCCGCTGCTGTTTGTGCGTTGATTTTCGCAGCCTTGCTGCTGTGCGGGAAGGCCGTGAGCGGCCCCGGTGAAGTCTTGTTATTGCTCGCGATCAGCTTCGCATCGAGCAACGCGTGTGTGGCCGCGTGGCGGGACATGTGGGCCTCGAATCGGACGTTCACCGAATGGTCGGTTACGGGATTCTATGGAGGTTTGCTCGTGCCGTTGATTCTAAGTCTCGGTTTGGAGCTTTTGGCCTGGTGCGCGAACCGGAAACCTCCACCCGCGGTTCCATCGATTCATGACCTCATGCATCTGATCCGGGTTGATGGTCGACTCTACCGGGGCAGCGAGCGGCTGCTCGCGATTTTAAGGATCGCCTTTCTGTTCGGGGCGGCGTTCATGTGCCTGGTGTTGTTTTTCGACCCGCGTTATCGGGATTTTCCGGTGGCGCTTTACCTGATACCTGCGGTTGGCTTCGCATTGCGGGCATGGATTTCAGAGCGCTCCTTGGCCGGTGTCGAGGAAATCGTCCTGGCGTCGCTAGTCACGGTGCTTGGCTTGCTGATCACGGTGAACGAGCACCTGATTGCATCCCGGGAAGGCGGCTGGTTCTGGGCCGAGTCCTTGAACCCGGACGCGCTGGCCTGGACGCTGTCCTGCCTACTTTTGTCGGGTTCCGTGCTGATTCCGGCAGCGGTTGGTCTGCGCGCGTGCCAAGGCCATCGAGCCCAGCAAGAAAGCCACGGCCGAATAATCCCAATTATACAGAACCAACCCGGCGGCGCCGGCCAGGGCGGCCATGAATCCGGCGAAGCCAGAACCGGTGAAAAGAGCCAATAACCCCAGAAACAGCGCGGCGTAACCGAGTCCGTTGTTGAAGATCTGTATAACGATCCAACGAATCGGACATTCGATGCGTTGTGCGCCGCTGTCGCAGACGAATCCCAGTTCGGTCTGTTCGACCAGCGTGAATCGGAGCCATGCGCACAAGCCGAAGGTGACCGCAATCAAGATCCAGGGATAGGCGTTGAATTTCATGTTTCGTTCAAGGCGAAATGCAAGGCAAATGAATTCCCGAAGAATTTGTTCGCAGGCGCCCGATGTTTCCGTGCCGAAATTCGAAGTACGCAAGGCAGATCATCGACCCAGCTCGAATTCCGGAAACCAAAGTTTTATTTCGTTCACCGCGTCCTCGATGTCGCTGGTGGCATGGACGAGATTGCTCACCGGCCTTCTTTCCTTATTGGCCGCGTCGGGGCTGTCGATGCTGAAGCGCCCCCGAATGGAGCCCGGATCGGCCAGGATCGGCAGCGTGTTACCGACCAGACGGCGCACATTTTTTACCGCGGCGTTGCCTTCCCAGACCATCGCGAGTACGTCTCCGCTGGACAGGAAGTCGATCAGCCAGCTCTTGACGGTCTTACCGATCTCGGTGGGACTGTCGGTTCCAAACTCGGTTTCCGCATCCTTCCCCAACGCCGCATATCCGTCGATGGTCTTGCGTCCGACCGAGGTGTACCAATCATGCGTGTCCGGATAGTGTTTTTCCGCGAGCTCGCGGCTCGGGCGTATCAATTTCATGGCCAAGGGTTTCAGGCCTGCGCGTTCCAGAACGGTGATGATCTCTCCGATCAAACCCCTTTGAACGCCATCGGGTTTGATCATGACGAAGGTTTTTTCCACTACAGGTTCCTCTTGTTTACAAAAATTTACAACTGACTCATCCGCCTCGCCCGGCGAACAGGGCGCGAAGTCTATCATATTCCATCGCTTCCAGGTTCAAACGGAGTGATAAAATGGTACGCTGGAACTTTTGGGGAATCATAGAGAATCGCCTCTTCATGGCCGGTCCTTGCAGCGTTTCCAAGAGGTGAAATAACGGCTGTTTTGTTATAGACTCCTAATCGCTTTTTAATCGGGAATAACGATCCACATGAAAATAGTCATCGCCACCGATTCATTCAAAGAAAATATGACTTCCCTGGAAGTTGCAACCGCCATCGAGAAAGGGATTCGCGAAGTCATCCCGGATGCAACCTGTATCAAAGTTCCGATGGCGGATGGTGGCGAGGGGACCGTTCAGGCGCTCGTCGATGCGACCTCGGGGCGGATCGTGACCAAAACCGTGGTCGGACCTTTGGGCGAGCGCGTGGAGGCCCGCTATGGGTTTCTGGGTGACGGGCACTCTGCCGTGATCGAAATGGCCGAGGCCTCCGGACTTCCGCTGGTGCCGAAGGCCAAGCGGGACCCGCTTAGAACCACGACCTACGGCACGGGCCAGTTAATTCTGGACGCGCTCGATTCCGGTGCGACCGAGATCATCATCGGCATCGGCGGTTCAAGCACCAACGACTGCGGTTCCGGCATGGCTCAAGCCTTGGGTGTGCGGTACCTGGACAAAAATGGTGTCGAGTTGAGTCAATACGCCTCGGGGGGAATGCTGGACCAGATCGCTGAGATCGATACATCCGGCCTGGACAGCCGCCTTCGGGATGTCAGGATTCAGGTGGCCTGTGACGTCGATAACCCGTTGTGCGGAGAACGCGGGGCATCGGCGGTTTTCGGGCCGCAGAAGGGCGCGACTCCGGAGATGGTCAAGACCCTGGATTCGAATCTGGGTTATTTTGCCGATCTGATCCGCAGTTCGCTCGGAATCGATGTCAGGGAACTCAAGGGCGCGGGCGCGTCAGGCGGATTGGGCGCCGGATTGGTGGCTTTTTGTGGCGCCACGCTGAAAAGCGGTATCGATATCGTGGTGGAAGCAACCGGTTTGGAGCAAGCCTTGCAAGGGGCTCACCTGGCCATTACCGGGGAGGGTAAGGTCGATTTTCAGACCGCATTCGGAAAAACCCCTTCCGGTGTCGCGCGGGCCGCGAAGAAAACCAACACACCGGTGGTCGCGATCGGCGGGGCGTTGGCGGACGATGCGCGCGGGGTTTTCCAGCACGGAATCGATGGTTTGGAGAGCGCCGCGGCACGTGACATGAGTCTCGAGGAAGCGATCCGGAATTCCAGGATGCATTTGCAATTCGCGGGCGAGCGGCTGGCCCGGCTGCTCCTGATCGGCCGGCGCATCGAACGCAAACTGTCGGGGCGGGAATGAGATTTTGGAGCCAAATCCAATAACTTGAGGCCCGGTGCGGCGTTGCGGAGCGGAGCCCGCGCGGTACTTTTTTCAGCTAGCAAGCCGCGGCGGGTTCGGTCAGGTGCGATACGATTTCGATCACCGTGGCCAGGATGTCCAGATCGACGCCGTGCCTGTATTGGTTCCATTCGGTACTGCCCGCCGCGAGCAATGCTTCATGGCCCCGGAAACGAAAGGGGACCAGCAGCGATGAATGGATCTGCTCGGCTTCCTCGCCAAAAAGCGCGCTCAGATGTTCGATCTGCAGGCTGTCGCAGAGTGGTTTCGGGTTATTCAGTAGCAGCGTAAAAAGACCGCGCCGCCAAGCGTCCAGCGGGCGCAGCAGCTTCCGGTTCCCGTCAAGACCGCTTCCGGATACGGCCGCGGCAAAAATTCGAATACTCGTTGCGGAATAGTAGTCGATCAGAAAGGTTTCCAGAATATCGAGTATGCGGCGGCGATCGGTGCACTCGCAGAGTACCCGTACCAGCGGCTTCAACTGTTTGCTCAGGTGGCGGTGGGCCTTCGCTTTCAGGTTTTCAGACTCGCATTGCAGTTCGAGTCCGCGCAACCGTTCCCGCAGTAAACGAGCCTGGTATTCCAGCAGGGATACGGCCTTTCCCTGAAAACCGTGTGGAACCGAGAGATCCTTGAGCAGATCCGGGTGGCGGATCAGGAAGTCGGGGTTTTGGCTCAGATATTCAATGATTGCGTTTTCGCCGGCCGGCATCGAACAGGATTTTGCGGGTCATTCGATTGTTGTTCAGATTTCGCTAACGGTTTTTTTGGCTTCATCGACATCCAAAATCCTTGCTCCTCCGTATATAAAGTATACCACGCGCGCGTGGTGAAGGGATCGCTGATGCGGATCGAGTACCGCGATCGGCGCTGTGAGCATTCATTGACATCCAGAACCATCCGAAGGAGCATCTTATGCAACGCAAAATTTTTTCCAGCGCACTGGCTGGCCTGAGCCTCGGACTCGCGTTTGCCTCCGCGAATGTAAGCCAGGCGGCGAGTCACCGGGAGGCGCCCCTGATCGCGCAGGATCCGGCCGCCGACATCACCGATGTTTACGCTTTCCGCAGTTGGGAAGATCCGTCCAAGATCGTTTTGATCATGAACGTGATTCCTGCCCAGGAACCCAGTTCCGGGCCCAACTATTTCTTTTTCGATGACCAGGTGGCCTACGATTTCAACCTGGACCTCGACCAGGATGGCATAGCCGAGGACATCATCTATCGGGTCCGGTTCAAGACCGAGATCCGGCCGCCATTCAACGATCTGCCCGTATCCTACGCGGGGGTCGATCCGGTACCCGGCCTGCCGCCCGCGATCACCGATCTGGATGGCCCCGGCGCTGCGGGTCTCGGCTTGCGGCAGACTTATACGGTGACGAAGATCGAGGGCCAAAAAGCCACGGTCCTGGCGAAGGGTTTGTTCGCGGTTCCCTCCAACATCGGGCTGCGGACCATGCCCGACTATGAAGAGCTCGCGGATGAGGGCATCTATCCGTTGAGCAACGGCGGACGGGTTTTTGCAGGACAGCGCGACGAGACCTTCTATATCGATCTCGGTGCGACCTTCGATACCCTGAATTTCCGTGCTGCGCCACCGATATTGAGTCCGGCACAGGATGCCAGCGATTTTGTGAACCCCTTCGGCAACGATATGTTTTCGGGTTTCAACGTCAACACGATCGCGATCGAAATTCCGGCCTCGGAGCTTGGCCCGATGATCGGAATGTATGCTTCGACCAGCCGTCCCAGATTGGAGATCCATAAAGCCGGTGGCGGCGTGGGCGGGATCGGTAATTTCGTTCAGGTCGCGCGCATGGGAAACCCCCTGGTCAACGAATTGATCATCGGCACCGGCCGGAAAGACCGTTGGAATGCGACGGATCCCAAAACGGAAAAGCAGTTCCTCGACTTCTATCTGAGGCCTAGGCTGGTCGCCGTGCTCAACCTCGCGTTCGGCACCGCTTTTCCGACCGTCAATCGCACCGATCTGGTCGCTGCTCTGCTCCAGTATGCGGGCCAGGACCCGACCAGTTGCACCGGCGCCAACCGCTGTTCCGAGTTGTTGCGGTTGAATACCACGGTCGATCCGGCAGATCCCGTGGATCAAAAGCGCCTGGGTGGCCTCGCGGGGGATTCGGCAGGCTTTCCGAACGGACGCCGGCCCAATGATGATGTGACCGACATCGTTCTCAGGGTTGCCGCCGGCGCGCTCCTCGGGCCGGTTCCAAACCTCGGGGATGGCGTGAACTTCAATATCGGCGCGCCCGGCAATAATCTCAGCGCCAACGGGATTTATACCATATTTCCGTTCCTTCCGACCCCATTCGATGGCCGCGACCGGCGCCATATCGATTGCGGGGAAGCCGGGACTAATCCTTGCAACTAGGCGTTCACAATGCGGGGAGGGTTGATCCCCTCCCTCTGCCTCCGAGGCCGATGAAATCTGTGCTGGTCGCGGTGCTGTTAGCCGCGTCGGTCTTCGGATTTACGGCACGGGCGCCCGCGGCTCCGTATCTACCCGAAGGGGACGGCGAGATCCTGGAGCG